>DAOTUF010000001.1:0-5759 GCA_034437495.1 Chloroflexaceae bacterium
GAGCACCAGCAGGAAGGGTTTTTCAATGGCTGGACGCGCAAGGAAGCCTATCTGAAGGCGTGCGGAAGGGGTCTGGCGCATGCGCTCGACACGGTGGAAGTTTCGCTCACCCCCGGCGAACCAGCGACCCTCTCGCTCCTGTCTCCTCCCGCTCTAGACCACGACCCTGCGGAAGCGTGGAGTATCCAGGCGCTTGCCCCCGCCGATGGCTACGTGGCGGCCCTGGTGGTCCAGGAGGACCAGGGGGTCCAGGGGGGAGCAGGAGGGCAGGGGGGAGCGGGAGGGCAGGGGCATGCCTGGCGTCTCGTCTGCCTGGCCTGGCCCGCAGCACCCTACAACACCAGTTCCAGACCCTCGTAGGCGGCAATCGTGTTGGGGAAAAGCTGCTGCGCTTCTCGCTCCATCTGTGCGACCTTCTCATCATCGTGGAGGGGATCATGATGAAAGAGGACGAGTTGTCGCGCTCCGCACAGGTGCGCGACGGCACAGGCCATCTGGGGCGTGCTGTGCCCCCACCCCTGGCGGGATGCCGTGTAGGTCTGCTGCGTATACTGCGCGTCGTGGATGAGCACATCCGCGTCGTGGGCAAAGGCCACCAACCGCCGGTCCGTATCCTGGTAGCCCTCGGTGTCGCTGGCAAAGACGACCGATCTGTTGCGCCACTCCACACGGTAGATGTACACCCCGTTGGAGGGGTGGGCATAGCTCTTGAGCACCCGAATACGCACCTGGTCAGGAGAAGGGGGCAGGGTATCGCGGTAGACATTGTAGAGGTGCAAGTCTGTTGGCTCCGGGCCAAGCACCACCGTCTCGGTCGCGGGCAGGCTATAGATTACCTTGAGCGACGGCATTTCCCGCAGTTCCACCGGGAAATTGAGCGTCAGAACCACGGTCCGGAGCACCTCGTCCAGGTTCTTTTCAAACGTATGCGGCCCCAGAATATGCACGATACTTGACGGGATGAGGATGGGCGCAAAGAAAGGGAACCCGTGCGTATGGTCGTGATGCATGTGGGTCAGCAATAGTGTGGCCACGATGGGAGACCCCGGGCGCTCCTGGGCACGGCGCACGAGGTCCTGCCCCAGGTTGATAATCCCTGTGCCAGCGTCGATAATCAGTACGTGGTGTCCTATCTGCAATTCCACGCAGGGAGTATTGCCGCCGTAGTGGACGGTGTGTCGTCCAGGGACGGGATAGCTCCCCCGGGTTCCCCAGAACCGTACTGTGAAAGCTTCAGACTCCATAGAAAAAGGCGACAAGAGAACCACCCGAAGTAGGTAGAACGACCATGAACGGATGGACTAGACGCCCTCTCTCCTTTCCTTCAGCGTGGGGGGGCGGGAAGTCTGCTGACCTGGCCTGACCTCGCTCCACCATATCCACATCCAGGTCAAACAATAAAACGCAAACCGCAGCATATTTCTGCACAGGTTGCAGAGAGTTGTCCCCCTGGTTGTTGCTTGCCCGTTTTTTCTTCCTCCATTATACTACTGGATGCATCCCCGCTTCAGAAACCCTCCCTTCCCGTCGTGGCGCATCCTGTGGTACAATAGGCGGCAATTCGTTGAAAAGAAACCGTATCCCTGTTTTATTATCTGGACCTTATTCCTACTTTTTATGACACATTTCCATACGCTGACCATCAGTGCGGCCCGTGCGGGGCTTGATGCGGGGGAGTGGACCGCTACTGAATTGACAGAGGCGTTCCTGAGCCGTATCACCGAGGTTGACCCGCGGGTTCGTTCCTTCCTCACCGTGACCGCCGAGCACGCCATGGAGCAGGCGCGAGCCGCCGATGCCCGTCGCGGTCAGGACGTACGCTCTCCTCTGGACGGTATCCCCCTGGCCATCAAAGATGTTATCTGCACGCAGGGGGTCCGGACGACCTGCGCGTCCCGCATCCTGGAGGGCTTTGTTCCTCCCTACGATGCCACGGTTGTGGCTCGTCTGCGAGCGGCGGGCGCGGTCTTCCCCGGCAAACTCAACTGCGACGAGTTTGCCATGGGGTCGAGTACGGAAAACAGCGGCTACCACCCCACCTGCAACCCCTGGGACCTCTCCCGCGTGCCGGGGGGGAGCAGCGGAGGCAGCGCCGCATCAGTTGCCGCCGGAGAAGCCCTGGGCAGCCTGGGAACCGACACCGGCGGGAGCATCCGCCAGCCTGCGGCCCTCTGCGGGGTGAGCGGCCTCAAGCCCACCTACGGACGGGTGAGCCGCTACGGTCTGGTTGCCTATGCCTCGTCGCTCGACCAGATTGGCCCGCTGGCCTGGACCGCGGAGGACCTGGCGCTTATCCTCCAGGTTATCGCCGGTCACGACTCGCTCGACAGCACCAGTTCGTGCGAGCGGGTGCCCGACTACCGCGCCGCCCTGACCGGGGACATCCGGGGGTTGCGGGTGGGGGTGCCCCGCGAATACTTCGTTGAGGGGATAGAGCGCGGGGTCGAGCAAGTCACCCGCGAGGCGATTGATACCCTGCGGACGCTTGGCGCAGACCTGCGCGATGTTTCGCTTCCGCACACCTCCTACGCCCTGCCCACCTACTACCTTGTTGCCACGGCAGAAGCAAGCTCGAACCTGGCTCGCTATGACGGGGTGCGCTATGGTCCGCGTCAGGCAGGTGAGACGATGTGGGAGCAGATTGAGCGCACCCGCGGCGAGTTGTTTGGCCCCGAAGTTCGGCGGCGCATCATGCTTGGAACCTACGCCCTCTCAGCCGGCTACTACGACGCCTACTACAAGCGGGCGCAGCAGGTGCGCACCCTGATACGGCGCGACTTCGAGGAGGTGTTCGGGCAGGTGGACCTGCTGGTCACTCCGACATCGCCCACGGTTGCCTTTCGCATCGGACAGAAGATTGACGACCCGATTGCCATGTACCTCAGCGATGTGTTTACGCTGAGTGCGAACCTGGCGGGGATACCGGGTCTGGTGGTGCCCTGCGGGTTGAGCAATGGTCTGCCCGTTGGCCTCCAACTCCTTGGCAAGCCCTTCGATGAGGCCACCCTCCTGCGCGTCGGTGATGCCTACCAGCGGGTGACGGATTGGCACACGCGGCGGCCCGCCCTCTGAACCCGAGAAGATATGGTTCGTCACGATGAGCACGACCGTCGCTCCCCATACGCGCTACTACGTTGGCTTCAACCGGGTGCCCGGCATTGGACCGGCGCGGCTGGCCGGGCTTATCGAGCGCTGTGGCTCCGTGGAGGCAGCGTGGTACGCCAGTCCAGACGAGATGGCGCAAGCCGGGCTGGACAGGAAGAGCCGCGAATCGCTGCTCAAAGCTCGCCAGAGCCTCAACCTGGACGCGGAGCTTGCGCGGATTTTCGAGGCCGGGGCGCAGCTTCTCACTATCGAAGATGCCGCATATCCCCGCGTCCTGGCGCAGATTGCGGCTCCCCCCCCGCTGCTCTACGTGCGCGGCTCGTTCACGGTGCTCGATGACTGGGCGCTGGCGGTGGTGGGAACCCGTTCGCCCACGACCTACGGCAAAGAAGCCACCCGCCGCATCGTCACCGACCTGGCCCGCAGCGGCCTGACCATTGTCAGCGGCCTGGCCATGGGGATTGATAGCGTGGCGCACCAGGCCGCCCTGGACGCCGAGGGACGGACTATCGGGGTCCTGGGGTGTGGCATAGATATTCTCTACCCCGACCGCAACATCCGTCTGGCGGAACAGATGGTAGCGTGCGGGGCCGTAATCAGCGACTATCCCCTGGGCACGCGTCCCTACCCGGCCAACTTCCCCCCCCGCAACCGCATTATCAGCGGCCTGACCGCCGGAACGCTCGTGACAGAGGCAGGTACAAAGAGCGGCGCACTGATTACGGTCGAGTTTGCGCTGGAGCAGGGACGCGATGTGTTTGCCGTGCCCGGTACCATCTTCAGCCAGAAGAGTCAGGGGGTCCACCAGCTTATTCGCAGTGGTGCAGAACTGGTGACTTGCGCTCAGGACATTCTCGAATCGCTCAACCTGATGACGCTCCAGGTGCAGCAGGAATGTTCCGCCACCTTGCCAGAGGACCCCACCGAAGCCGCCCTGATGACCCACCTTTCTGCCGAACCACAGCACGTTGATGTCCTGTGCCGCGCCAGTGGGATGTCCTCTTCGCTGGTGTCCGCAACCCTGACGCTCCTCGAACTGAAAGGCTATGCCCGCCACGTCGGAAACATGGAGTACGTGCGACGGTAGTGGTTTCCCCCATTTTTCACCCTGCGCCGAGATTCTCCGAAATTTCGTAAATTTCTCCTTATAAAAGTGGTATAATAGGAAGAGAACCTGACAACCTCCTGGCAAACTTCTCCTCTTCTTTCCCCTCCCCATCATGATGATTGGGGAGGGGCGTGTTTTTTCGGAGGGGAACCAGACGCGGAACTGGTCGGTCAGGATGAACCACGACAAGAGACGATATACATTAAGAGACAACAAGCTCATAGACAGTATATTGATAGATGACGAAAGAGAGGGATATTCGATGTCTCTGGCAGTGTTTTTCTGGGTTTTTATCCTTGGCATAAGCGCGATATTCCTGGTGCCGCTCCTGCGCAAGCAGAAGCCAAAGTCGTGCAATCGGCAGTGCCGGTTTGTGTCGTTGAACCGCGTGGATGCGGAAGGGCGGCGGTTGGAGAAGTGTCTGACGTGCCGGCGCATCTTCCATGTTCCTGTTCGCCACTGAGGTTGAGGTGAAGCCACCTTCGGACCCTCCCCCCCGGCGGGTTGGGGGAGGGGAGGGTCCCCCAACTTGACAGGCAATAGGCGTGGTGATACAGTAATGGCTCATGCTGGTGTACTGAGCGATGATCCCTTGATCCTTGAACCATGAGGCATCATGCCAGGAATGAGGAACTATCATTATGATGAGACCAACCCGGTTTGTTCTGTCGCTTCCTTTGCTCCCCTCCCCCTGCGCCAGAGCGAAGTTTGTCCACCTCTTGCGTGCGGTGGTGGGGGTGCTCCTGCTCCTGTCCGTTCTCGCGCTGGCGGTCATCCTGTCGAGCCATCCCCCGCCCGGTCTCCCATCGGCCTTCGGCGTGGGCAAACCCGTGGTGCAGGAAACCCGTCAGCCGTCGGTACCCGCCACCCCCACCCCGCCGGTGTTGGGAGACCTCCCATCGGTGCGGGTGGTCGGTCCTCCCGTCACCTCCTCGCCGGAGCCGACCGTCGTTCCATCCCCCTCTCCCGCGCTGCCCTCCCCTTCTGCTCTCCCTACGTCGCCTCCCACCGCCGAGCCAGCCACTCCGACCCCTGTGGTGCTGCGCTATGTCTTCCCCGTGCGGGGCGCGTCCGTATCATATGGCCCCTACCACCACGACTACCCTGCTGCCGATATCTTTTGCCCGATAGGGAGCGAGTATCTGGCGACGACCTCCGGCGTGGTGGAGTTTGTCAACCGGGTTGACCGATGGGAACCCGCGACGAACGTTCCCGCCGACCGCGGAGGGATTATGATGGCCTTTGTTGGGGATGACGGGGTGCGCTACTATGGGTCCCACCTCTCCGCCATTGTGGAAGGCATCGAGCCAGGGGTGCGGGTTGAGGCCGGGCAGCTGCTTGGATACACCGGGAACAGCGGCAACGCCAGTTCGACCCCTCCCCACCTGCACTACGGCATCTCCCGTCCGACTACGCCCGACGACTGGCAGGTTCGGCGGGGCGAAGTGCCGCCCTATGAATATCTGAAGGCGTGGGAACGGGGCGAGATGGTCACACCGCGCCTGCCCTCCACCACGCCTCCCCCCTCCCCGACCCCCGTTCCCCC
>DAOTUF010000002.1:0-10737 GCA_034437495.1 Chloroflexaceae bacterium
ACTATCCTCAACCCCTACCAGGCCCCGAAACTCGACACCCTGAAGTATACCCTGCTCGATGTCCGGGCCATCGACCGGCGTGGAGTGACCTTCATTGTCGAAATGCAGGTCGAACATGTCGCCGGCTTCGACAAGCGGGTAGTCTACTACACCTCCAAGGCCTACGTTGCTCAGATCCGAGTGGGGGAGGATTACCCCCGTCTGAACCAGGTCATCTTCGTCGGTATTCTCGATTTTAACGCCTTCGAAGGGAAGAATTACCTGACGCGGCACCTCATTTTGAACTCGGAGACCCGAAAGCAAGAACTGCGCGACCTGGAGTTCAATTTCATCGAACTGCCCAAGTTTACAAAACAGGAGCATGAGTTGGAAACGGTGCTGGAGAAGTGGGTCTATTTCCTGAAGCACGCCAGCGACCTGGAGGTCATCCCGGAGAGCGCGGACTTTGAGGAGATACGGGAAGCCTACGAGGAGGCAAACCAGTTCACGTGGAGCGTGGAAGATCTGGAAGCCTACGAGAATCGGGGGATTAAGATTCAAGATGAGCGGGGAATACGCCAATCCGCCGAGGAGCGTGGGTGGCAGAAGGGATGGGACGAGGGACGCCAGGAGGGATGGCAGAGAGGGCAGGAGGAGGGACGCCAGGAGGGACGCCAGGAGGGATGGAAGAAAGGGCAGGAGGAGGGACGCCAGGAGGGACAACGCGAAATCATCCGAACCATGCTCGCACGGGGAATTGATGTGGCCCAGGTTGCTGACTTCACTGGCTTGACTCCCGAAGCAATCATGGCGCTGATGCAAGAAGATGCGTGATGGTGATGATGAGGGATGACGGGTGAGGAGGCACGAGCGGGGCGGCACCATAAGATAGGATAGCCACCCCGCTCCCCTCATCCCACAGGCTCCGGCGGCCCGAACCACACCTCCAGCACCCCATTGCGAAAGGTGGCCCGCGTCGCCGGGCGGTCTGCCAGCACCAGGGGCAGAATCATATCACGGCGGAAGTTGCCAATCTCCACAAATAACTCATCGCCACGCTTGGTGAGCGAGACCTTCCCAATCTCCACGTGGGGCAGGGGGAGCCGCAGCACATACGCCTCACCATCGCGCACAATCTCCTGAGTCGTCCCGCGGAACTGCACCTGAACCGGGTCCACCTCCTGGAAGAGCGCGTTGCCCACTTCCGAAAGGTCCTTCAGCCCATGTAGGTCACGCGCATAGTAGGGGGATTCCCAGATGGGCAGCGGAGTGAAGATATCATAGACCTGCTGGCGGTAGCTCTGTTGAATGCGGGACAGTTCTTGCATAAACGTGCCCTCCGCCGATTCTGGCGGGATAACGCGGTTCAGCACGACTCCGTCTATCGGGTAGCCAAATAAGGAGAGGTAGGTAGAAGCTCGCTGCGCTTCCTTAATCACCATGCGCTCCGGGTTGACCACCAACCGATAGGAGCACACTTCCGGGTCAATCAACGTTTCGCGCAGCGCGTCCACCCCCCGCGACAACTTTTCTATCGAAGCAAACACATCGGTGGAGGGAACCAGCGCCTTCACCAGGGGCCGGGCGGCCTTGAGCGTGTCCGGCTCCCAATCGAGAATACGCTCGGCATACCACCGGAAGGTATCAGGCATCGTCAGCAACCGCACGGTTTCCCCGGTCGGCGCAGCATCAACTACCACCACGTCGAAGTGTCCGTCGCGGGCCTGGCGGCGGATGTGGAGCAGACTGACCACCTCTTCCATACCGGGAATAATCGCCATCTCCTCGGCGGCCACATCGTCCATCCCCCGTCGGCGCAGCACCGCCGATAGATATTTCTGGAGCTTGCCCCAGTTCTGGCGCACCTCTTCCAGCACATTGATTTCCTGCCCCCACAACAGGTCGGAAAGCTGCGTGGGCAGCGAACCAAGCGGGACATCCAGCGCATCCGCCAGACTGTGGGCCACGTCCGTACTGACAACCAGCGTCCTGTATCCCAGTTCCATCGCTCGTACTGCTGTTGCTGCTGCCGTGGTGGTCTTTCCAACGCCACCCTTGCCAAGATAGAGAATGAGCCGCATGCGATCTTCTTTCCTTCGGGTATTGAAACCCTGAAACCCTTACCTCGTAGCCTCACAAAACCATGCCAGCGTGAGCATTATACCACAGGCTCTCCCCCGTCTGCGGGAGCAGGACATCAGCGTGGGGGGGGGAGGTTTGTCACCGATGGGGTCACAACCCGGGTCATGTCGATTAACGGGGTGGCCTCGCTGCCCGAAAACACGGGCAGTCGTCCATCCCATCGTTCAATCTGGAAGTAGCGTATCAAGTCGGGGGTGAGGTGTTGGGCCAGGATGCGGTTGGCTTCGCTCTGCGCCTCCGCCCGAATCCGTATCGCATCGGCGTCCCCCTCGGCCTCAGCACGCAGCGCTTCGGCTCGCCCCTCGGCCTCCACACGGTCCTGCTCAGCTTTGATGCGAGCCTGGTCAAGCTGATATTGCTGCTGTTCTGCCTGCTGCTGCGCCTCAATCTTCCGGTCCAGGGCCCGTTGCAGCGATTCGGGGAGGTGGATACCCCGAACGCCAAAGGCAACTAGTTCCAGGTGGAGCGGGTCAAACTCCTCCTGGAGCGATTGTTCGACCTTCTGGCTGATCTCCACTCGCCTGCCCGAGGTGATATCCTGCCAGCCATACTGCGACGCGATGTCCCGGACCTGCGAGCGGCTATATTGCCGAACTACGCGGTCTTCTATCACCTCGATGTCGGCCCCACCCCAGTCCTGGTAGAGCGCCGCAGCCTCCTGCTTCTTCACGCGATACTGAACAAACACGTCCAGGCTCAACTGCTGCCCCTCGCTGCTCTGCACATTGATGCTATCATCCTCAATGGTCGACCCTTCGCCACTTTTCTGAACCATGGCGTAGGTCTGGATGGTGATGGGGTATTCTTGAATGGACTGCGTAAAGGGGTTAATGAAGGCCCATCCCGGTTCCAGCGCACCGGTCGTGACCTGGTGGGTGGCGCGGTCAAACACGATGCCCACGTAGCCGGGGCGCACGTTGCGCCACGACAGGAGCGCCAACCCGATGAACGCTACGAAGATGACGATAATGATACCAACCCCCATCTTGCCCACGTTTTCCTTGTTCTTCATCGTTTTCTTGCCTCCTCAAACTTCGGTTCCCTCATCCCAGGCGGTGTTTCTTGCCGAGACGCTCCCCTCCACTCTATATCTATGTCCATGGTCCATGGTAGCACCTTTTCGGGTCTCTCGCCCACCTCCCCGACGAATAAGCTTCTCGACCACCACCCTTCTGCAACCGCACCGGGTGACTGGTCAAAAATGACCAGTCCGTGGGCCGGAACCCTGGTCAAAAATGACCAGTCGAATGTCCCCTTTTGAGGGTTGTGCCCGCCATATCCCATCCCCTATGCTATGAGGTGGAACAACCAGATGAGGTTGCTCCCTGGCGACCCCACCAGATGATGGGCGATACCGGCCAACCAATGAGCCAGCAGAACGCTATACGGGTCCTGATTGTGGATGATTACGAGATTGTGCGTGAAGGATTGGCGGCGATGCTGGCCGGGCAGCCGGACCTGGTGCTGGTGGGCACCGCGACAGACGGAGCCGAAGCGTTGGCGCTGGTGCAGGCCACACAACCGGAGGTGGTGCTGCTGGACCTGGTGCTGCCCACCAGAGATGGGGGGATGGACAGCCCGGACAGCCTGGCGGCGCTCCACGCCATCAGGCAGGCGCGGCCCACCACGCACATCCTCATGCTGACCAGTATGGCCGACGAGGAGGGTATCCATATCTATGCCGCGCTCAGGGCAGGCGCAGTGGGCTACATCTCCAAAGATGCCTGCCGCGAGCACCTGCTGGCAGCTATCCGCAGATTGACAGCGGGCATGGCCGGCCCGTCTCACCCGGTGGCGGAATGAAGCCCGAAGGACGGGAAGAACAGGAAGAACAGGAAGGACGGGAAGTGGAAAAGAACGGAAGCGGACGCGAAAGTGTGCGAGACGCTGGTAGGCTCCGGACGTTGGAAATTGAGGAAAACGACGATGACAGGAAGGTAGGATGTTAGCTATGAATGCACGAACACGAAGGTCTTTGTTTGCGCTCTTCCACCTGGCGATGCTGGCGGTGCTGCTGCTGAGCCTCGTCCCGCCAACGACGCAGGTGGTGCGGGCCGAGCCGCCCGACGACCCAACCGAAGACACCACCCGCCAACCCCTGCCCCCCGGCGCACGCCGTGACCGAGCGGGGAACGTGGTGTTGGAGGAGGAGTGGCAGGCGGAGCCAGCAGCCGTTGAAACGGAACTCTCGGATGAAGCGATTGAACTTGCCCAAGACTGCGGCGCACCGGCGCGGCTGTCGTTTGGCAGCGATGATGAATTTCTGCTCGCACCTTTCTATCACGATGGCGGGTCTGGTTACAGTAGCTTCCGTGTGGATGAAAACCCCACTGGCTGGAGACGTACCAACCTCGATGGATGGTGGGCATGGAAATCCATTGATGTTGATAAGCTCGGTGTGAACGAACTGATGATCGCCATGCAGGGAACTGACAACACTGTCTGGGCGAATATACGAACCGGGCAGTATGGCAACACCTGGAAGGGGTGGCAAAATCTCTCTATGAAGACCGAAAGCGCCCCGGCCCTGGTCATACCGCGGCCCGGCTACCCGGTGGTGCTGATACGCAACATTGCCAACCAGATCCAGTATAAGCAGCCGCAGGGCACCGGTTGGAGCGATGCGATAGTTATTGAGGGAACAGAAAATGTCGTATCAGGGCCGGTTGCTGTCAGTATGAACATGAACCATATGGCGGTGTTCTACCTTGGCAGCGACGGCTATGTCCGCATCAGCCAGTATGGGGGGGGGACAGGTGGATGGTCGAAGCCGACCACGCTCAAGCACCAGTTTAAGACGGATGCCCAACTGGAGGTCATATCGCGCACGGATGGTACCATCGAACTGGCTGTTACCGGGGCCGATGCTGGTTCCGAAACCTATCATCTCCGGGTCTACCACTGGGAACGCGGCATCAAGTGGGATGAGTTGGAGCCAACCCTGGTGGCTTCCAACGTGCTGCCGCGGCGAAAACCCGCTCTGGCCTCGCGCCACAGCAACCATTTGCTCGTTGGCTACGGCAGTGCCAACCAGGGCAGCCATGAACTGTTCTACCGCTCGGCCAAATGGGAAGCCAACAACCAGAACGAACTGGTGCGCACGTGGCTGCCGGAGGTCTCTCTGAGAGTTGCCGGAACTGAGGTTGCGGTCACAGTGTTTGACACAGACACCGTGATGTACACAGCGAAGTATCTGTATGAGGATCGCTGGTACGATATCAAAATTGGCGCGGATAACACGGTCAAGGCCAGAAGCTATTTTGACCATTCAAATGTCGTAGGAGGCTTCAGTAGCCCCCAGGGAGGGTTGGTGCCCTTCTTGCAGGCCAACCGCGAAATCCTGTTCTTCGACAGTGCTGCTTATCCCGGTCACTACCTTTCCTGGATGCCGCGCTCCAACGGGGTCGCATTCAAAGGACTTTATGGGTTTCATGAAATCCCTCCTGGCGGGAGTGCTATGGGAGTAGCCCGTGGGGACACCCGCCTGCTTTCTTTGCACATGAGTGGCGTCAGTATCAGTAGTCCATATCTAAAAATGAGAGATACTGCTTCAGGGCGAGGATTTACCTGGTCAAGCTATATGAGCACCTCGCAGTATGGTCAGGCTCATAAGATGGTAAAGTCTGATCCTTATGCTATGGTGGCTGACGACCTGGAGGGAGATGGCAATGGTGAGGTGATTGTCGCCAATACCCACGATGGAACGTTGTATGTGACGGCCGTAGAACTCGTGGACTGGGGGATTGCACGCGGGGAGACCTGGAGCACTCGGGGTGGCCTGGAGCACGCCCAGGACGTTGAGATAGCTACGGGGGACTTCGACGGCGATGGCAACAAAGAGGTCGTGGTTGCGGTCCTCACCTCATCCCGATCTATCGTTCTGTACAAGTTAGCCTATGAAAAGATCCCGCATAGACGTCTCAGTCACCTGCGTACGCAGCAGATCAGCCCGCACGGTTCGCAGGATCTCCTGTCTGATTTTGCGCTGACCGCCGGGCGCTTCTACGACATCCGGGGCACGACCGCCGGCAAAAAAGCCCCGCGAGACCAACTTGTCGTCGCAACCTGGTTTACTGACATGTCGGTTGTCGGGATGTATTCTCCCTGGTTTCGTCAGCATACCCTGGATGTGCGCGTCTTCCCGTGGCACAATCCTGAGCTTTCCACGCCACGGCGCTATTACAGCACCCAGTATGAAGATACTGGGTATCGCACTATTGATATTGCTATGGGGCAAACCGACCTCGACCCGACCGAGGAGGTGGTGGTCACAACGCCAAAATCAATCTATATGCTGGACAAAGATACGCCAGACCTGAACGACCCGCCGTCCAGTTCGAATCGTCGGATCAAGTCTACCGTTGACCCTGTCGGTCACTTTTCTCCTCACCCGAAGCTGGCCCTGGGCGATGTTGACCAGGACGGCCTGGATGAGATTGCCTGGTCAAACACCAACCGAAACCTGCGTATCTTCGATGTGCTCCCGGGTGGTTCGCTCTTTATGACCACCAGTACCGACCATGCGCCCGATGATTCAATGGTACTGGTGGGCGACCTTGACCACGACTCGTTCCTTGGGGAACTGGCTGGCTGTCCGCCGAAGTTCGCCGAGGCCAAAGTGGTCGCGGTCCTCTTTGAACCGCCCCGGCGAGATGGGCAGGAAGCCCAGGCCACCTACGGAAAGTATATCGAAAAGACCAATGCAACGTACGAGGGGGCCAGGGTCTCTGCGGGGGCTTCGATTGGCATCGGGACCTCGTTCTCCCAGGCGGCTCCATTTGCCGGCACCACGGTATTCGAAATGGAGGTCATGGCTACCGCAGAATTCTCTGTCGATATCGGCAGAGGGTGGAGCACCGAAGTCTCCCGGAATCTTGAAGAGGAGTTTACCTCGGATGAGAATGAAGGGGGACTGGTCGTGACCATGATCGCCGGCGAATACGAGTGTTTCAACTATCATCTCTTCCGCCGTTCGAACCGGTCAGACAAGAGAATCCTGACGGCCTGTGGCCCGCAGAAGCCCCCGATTATGTATGGGTACGGTATTGAGCAATGGTATAGCGATGCGGTCAAGGCAAGCCTGGGGAGTACCTGGGTGGATATCGGACGACCGACGACCGAGATAAACTACGACATGAATTTGCACGGCGGAACGCTCATCTGGGAACACAACGGAGAGATGAGCAGTGGCCCCGGCAGCGGCTATTCCTGGTCTATGGGCACCTCACAAAGCAAAACCGAGGTCAAAGATGGCAGTATCGGATATAATCTGGTGGTTTCGGCAGAAGTCGCCACGAGCGGGGCGAAAGTGGCTGCCTCGGCCTGGGCTGGTGCTGCCTATGAGTGGGGGTTTGAAAATTCCTGGAGCGAAGGGTTGAACTATGGCGGCTCCCTGTCTGGTTCGACACACTCCTACCGCTTCAAGCCCTACGTCTACCAACGCGACGTGAAGGCCAACAGCGGGGCAAAATACCCCATCACCGTGCTGGACTACGTTGTCACCAGCACCAGTCTGGCTTCCGAGGAGTCCGCTGCGCTGGCCCAGACGGGCCCCGCACCGCAGCCGCCGGTGATGACCAGCCCGACCCACCCGCTTGAGGACACGTGGTATCCCACCAGCACGCTGACGGTGGTGTTTGAGCAGCCATCAGCGCCCTACGACCCCGCGCCGGTAGCGGGCTACCGCTGGTCGCTCGACGACACCCCGGGCCGCACGCCGAGCGGGGGAATGGTGGCGACCACGGTCTACCACGATAGCTACTTGAAGGACGGGCTGTATTACCTGAATGTGCAGGCGGTGGGCGAGGATGGGCAGTACAGCCCGGTGAGCACGCGGGCCGTGCGGATTGACACCACCGCGCCGCAGGTCGAGTTTGCGTTCGACCCACCCGCCCCGACGGGTCTCGGCGGGTGGTACACCGATGTGCCCGTCCATGTGACCGCGGTGGTATCGGATACCGCCGATGGCTCCGGTGTTGCCAGCTTCGAATACAGCACCGACGATGGAGCCACCTGGCAGCGCGTCACGGGCGATAGCACCCCGCCGATGACCTACGAGGAGGAAACAGGCGGAGAAACGGTCCTCGTGCGGGCGACCGACCACGCTGGTCTGACGACCGCCGGCAGCACAGCGATCAAGATTGACATCACCGCGCCATCGTCCGCCGATGCCGACGGCTACGGACTGAGCTACGGCTCCATCACCACCAATGCGATGGGCAACGAGGTGTTTGTGATGGGTGGAGTGGTCAACGACAGCACGTCGGGGCGCTCAATCTTCAATGTGCGGCCCGGCGAACAGGGGGTCTGGGAAAGCACCATTGCCAGCGACCCCGTGCCGATGCCGCCCGACAACATGTTCGATTCGAGCGAAACCAGCCTGCACTGGGTCTATACGCCCACCTACCAGATGCGCGGCTTCTACGACATCTATGGGCAGGCGGTGGACCTGGCCGGCAACACCGAGGAGGTCGAGCCGATGGTCGAGGTACTCTGGGAGCCAGAAGACCGCCCGGACCTGAGCGAGAGTCAGGTCATCCTCACCAGCCGGGAGACCGAAGAGGGCGAGGAGCAGCAGGTGATGGCGGTGATGCTCTACAACAGCGGGTTCCAGGAATCGAGCGTCACCGCCGTGAATCAGCTTCCCGACGGGGTGCGGGTGGTGAGCAATACGCTCAGCACCGGTGTGGGCACCGCCAGCTACGACGAAGCGGCCAACCAGGTGGTGTGGGAGGTGCCCATCATCTGGCCGGGCACCGAGCAGGTGCTCTCCTTCGAGGTGGAGCCAACGGCCACGAAGCCAGTGACCCTGGAGAACGTCCTGACGCTGTACCCCTACTGGCCCGGCCTGGATGAGGACTACCCCCATGACGACCTGGTGATAGAGGACTACCTGCTCGACCCGGTGGTTATCGAGACGGTGCTGACGAACAACCCGTCGCCCGCGCTGGCCTCCGACGGTGCGCCTACGACCACTGGAGCCGCGCCCGAACTCTACCACGCGGACGTGTGGGAAGGGCAGATCGTCACTGACCCGGAGGTGGAAATCTTCCTGGATGCTAGCAGCGACACCAGCGCGTTCCGCCTGCGCGAATGGACGTGGGACACGGTCAATGAGCAGTGGGAAATGGCGCAGGAGAGCCATTGGGTCACGTTCGTGCCCACCTCTACCGATGAACTGGAGGTGTACGAGGACGAGACGGGCCGCTACGGGTGGTATCGCTGGACCCTCTCGCCCGACGACGGGGTGAAGTACCTGAGCATTACCATTGCCAATGCGGACGGTCAGGAGACTACGCGGGAAGAAACCCACCTGATCCGCACCAACCTGATGAGCCGGGGCGGGCAGGAGCTTGGTGAAGGCGAGAAGGTGCAGTACCGCTTGCACCTGTACCACAGCGATCTGGCAATCTTTAACCTGGTCGAGTTTGCTGGCGATGCCAGTTTGTATGTCTGGGAGCCGCGCAACGGGCTGCACCCCGACTACGAAAGCATCTCCACCGAGGTCAACTTCGCGGGCGTGACCATTGACCTGGCGGGATTCTTCGCTCAGGAGAACGGCATGTACGTGGTGGAGGTGCATGGACACGAGCAGGGAACGAGCTATCGCCTGGTTCCGGCGGGCGATGTGGAAAGCACCCAGGCCGTGACTGCGGTGGTCAGTAGTGGGGATGGGGACGCGACAGACGAACTATCGTTGTCAGCCATCGAGGTCGACCAGATCGCGGCCTACGAAGCGGCGCTGCGCGGGGGCGCAACGGTGCAGGAGCTTGCTGCGACCGACCGGGGGGTTCAGCTTGCCGCGCAGATGCGGCCAGACCACCCGGAGACGCTCTCAACGCCGCGGTTGGCGATAGAGCCATCGGAGGATGAGGAACCAAACGACCCGCCGCAGCCGGGTGCGGAAGGGAAACCGGTCTATCTTCCGCTGGTTGTTCGGTAGGTTGCGTTTTGTGGGGCCGGTGGACCGGGGATGGGAGGATGGTCTTTCCATTCCGTGTCGACCGGCCCCGTTCGATCTGGTGCGCACACACCCCACGACCCCGCAAGCCAGCACGCTCCTGCTCGACTGCCTGAAGCTGCCGCCTGCCTCGGCGTAGGGGTGGGGGGGGCGGGCTTCCGCGCCGCTACCGCAAATTCGAGGGGAGGATGTGCATCTGGTCGCGGTATTTGGCAACGGTACGGCGAGCAATGGGGTAGCCGCGCTCCTGTAGCATCTCCGCGAGTGCCTGGTCGCTCAGGGGGGTGGTTTCGCTCTCAATCAGTTCGCGCAGCACATCCTGCACGCGGCGGGCCGCCACAAAAAACTCGCTCAGAGGGAGGAGCGTTCGGGTGGGGAGCAGCACGGTCTTGTCGGTGACGGCCCGGCTCACCGTGGACTCGCTCAGTTCGAGTTCGAGGGCCAGTTCGGCCCGCGTCATGGGCGCGAGGTAGCGCACGCCGTGGCGAAGGAACGCCTCTTGCCGACGGACAATAGCCTCCCCGATGCGCTTGAGGGTGGTTTCGCGCTGGCGCAGGTTGGCCAGGAAGACCCGCGTCCGGGCCACATATTCCTGCACGTGCGCCCGTTCCTCCTCGTCCAGCGAGGCAGTGTTGCGGGCCAACTCCTGGTAGAGC
>DAOTUF010000003.1:0-3838 GCA_034437495.1 Chloroflexaceae bacterium
CGCTGGCGGTGCTCTTCGGGATGACCCCGCCGCCTGTGGCGCGGTGCCGCGTGCTGGAACTGGGGTGCGGCAATGGCGCAAACCTCATCCCGATGAGCGACCAGCTTCCAGGCAGTACGTTTGTCGGCATCGACACAGCCGCCCACCAGATTGCCGCGGGGCAGGCGACCATTGCCGCGCTTGGCCTGCCCAACATCTCGCTCAGGCACGAAGACATCCTGGACTTCCAGGGAGATACGGTCCCCTTCGACTACCTCATCGCCCACGGGGTCTATTCGTGGGTTTCTGCCGAGGTGCAGGAACGTATCCTTGGGCTGTGCCGCGAGCACCTATTCCCCAACGGCATCGCCTACATCAGCTACAACACCTACCCCGGCTGGCACCTGCTCACGATGGTGCGCGAGATGATGCGCTCCCATACGTGGGACTGCGACGACCCCGGCGAGCAGGTGGCGAAGGCGCTGGCCTTTCTCGACTTCCTGGGCGAATCGGTGCCGCCGGAGCAGCAAGCCTATGGCGACCTGCTGCGGGTCTACCGCGACTTCCTCAAGCGCAAGCGCGAGCAGGATGAGGTATGGGGACATGCGTTCATCCTCCACGACGAACTGGCCGAGATCAACACCCCCCTCTACTTCTCCCAGTTTGTCGAACGGGCCGCCTCCCACGGGTTGCACTATCTGGCCGAAACCGACCTGCCGGGGATGCTGCCGATGAACCTGCCCCCCCACACTGCCGCAACGCTCGGCACGCTGGCAAACAACCTGATAGACACCGAGCAGTACCTTGATTTTCTGCGGGGCCGCACCTTCCGCGAGACGCTGTTGTGCCGGGCGACCGTTCGTCTGGACCGCTCCCTCACTCCCCGGCGGCTGGCTGCGCTGTGCATCGCCTCGCCTGCCCGACCGGTATCATCCTCGCCCGACCTCTCCTCCACCGCCAGTGAGACGTTTCAACTCCCCGGCGGGGAGGGCATTGGTCTGGGGCATCCGCTCAGCAAGGCCGCCATGCTCCATCTGGCTGACCTCTGGCCGCGGGCCGTGGCCTTTCCGGACCTGGTGGCGGCGGCCCGCCTGCGCCTGACCCGGCCTCCCTCCTCCTCCGCTGAAGCAGCAGCAGCAGCGACGGGGGAGGTTTCTGTTTCTGCCCGCGACGAGCAGATAGTTGCAGCCAACCTGCTCAAGATGGCGACATACAGCACCCGCCTGCTCAGGCTCTCAACCCATCCCCCCGCCATCGCTCCTCCCCTGAGCCATGGCAGCTCCCCGACGGCCCGTCCGCTGGCGCGGTTGCAGGCTCGGGAGCAGGGGTGGGCGACCAGCCTGCTCCACGAGCGCGTACGCCTGGATGAGCGGCAGCGGGTGCTGCTCCCATACCTGGATGGCACCCGCGACCGCGCTGCGCTGCTGGAAGCGCTAGGGGAGGGGTGGAACCTGGAAGACCTGGAGCACCAACTCCGGTGGCTGGAGCGTTCGGCGCTGCTGGTCTAACCTCGCCCTCACTCCCCTCCCTCGTCGGGACGGAGCGCATCATACGTATAGGCATTGTCGGCACTCCACAGCGACCACCCGGCTGTATAGGTCAGTTCCTCCGTGGCATTAATCTGCGCCCGCACCTCCGCCGGGCCATACTCCACTATCAGGGGGTCGGGCACCCAGAGCAGGGTGAAGTCCTGGAGCCAGGGCCGCAGCTTTGCCCGCTTGTTCTGCACCATGTCGAACCCTTCTTGCAAGCTCTTCTGGACAATCTCATACGGGTGCGCCGCCGCATTGTCGAACCCCATCTCGTAGCGCCAGTAGTGCGAGGGATAGACCATCGGGCAAATGTAGTCGGCGTAGGGGGCCATCAACTCCGGGTTCTGCCCGATGAGCGGCTCCGGTCGCCAGATGGTATAGCCGAACACGTCCACCGAGAAGAACGCCCCCACCCGGTTGATGGCATCCTGCGCTTCCTCCATCACGGTGATGATAGTCTCGTACATCGCTTCCGGGTTGTTCTCGTGGTCTGTGGGCTTCGAGAGCACCATGTATTCATAGTCCGTGGCATCGCTTGGGAAGCGGATGTAATCGAACTGCACCTCATCGAAGCCCAGTTGGGCTGCTTCAACACCAAGCTGGATATTGTAATCCCAGACGTTGCGGTTCCACGGGTCGAGCCACGCCACGTCCCAGTCGGCATAGAAGACATTGCCGTTGCAGCGGCGGTTCTCGTTCGGCACGCACCCGCCTGGCTTGGTCGTCTGAGCCGCCCATTCCGGCTTCGTCTCGGCCAGCAAGTTATCGTGCGAGAAAACGTGGATACGCGCAATGGTGTAGATGTTGCGCCGCTGCGCCTCCGCCAGAATGCCCCGAATGTCCATCAGGTCCTCGGCGGTGCCTAGCTCCTGCACAATCGGCACCTGCGAATCGTAGTAAATCAACCCCAGGTCGGCCAGGTTGTCCGACTTGAGGTCGATGACCATGGCGTTCAACTCGGTGCGGTCAATGACCTCGAAAAACTCTTCCATCCGTTCGGGCAGGTAGGCCGCCGTGCTGGTCTTCACATAGAGCGCCCGGGCATGGAATGGTTCCAACGCAATCACCGACGGGACCCCCTCCGGCTTCAGTTCCAGCACGGCCTTGCGGTAGCCGGGGGACAGCACGTGCAGGTAGCCGTCTTCTGGCACCCCCCCGAGCACGAACCGCCCGTCGGGAACCTGATCGATGCGGGTATAGGCTACGGCGGTGCTGGTCAGCGTCGTGTTGGCCATAATCGTCGCAAACGAAATTGGCTCGCCCGTCGTCCGGTCCACCAGCGTGGCGGTCAGTTCATCGGGGCGCAGCACCGCGTCAAGGGTGGTGCTCTGCTCCAACTGCTGCGACAGGGGCGCGTAGCCATCGGCGCGGATGTCCACCACCGTCACATAGGACGGCACCCCCTTCAGAAAGTAAGTCCCATCGTGGGTCGTGGTGGTCGAGACAACCCCCACCGAGACGATGGCTCCGCTCACCCCTTCGCCACTGTAGCGATCCTTCACGGTGCCCCGCAGGACATCCGGTCGCATCTCAGCGTTGTAGCGCGTCTGGCGCTGCACGTCTGCCCGAATTGGCTCATAGTCCTCGGCGGTCATGAGCAGGTGAAACTGCTCCGGTACCTCGTTCAGCACATAGTGCCCATCCTGGTCGGTCGTCGCCGTAGCAAGCAGATGGTCGGCAGGGTGCGTGTTGGTGATGGGGGGAGTGCCTGTTCTGTCTGTTCCCCCCTCCCCTCGCGGGTCTGCTGCGGGTGGAGGAGACAGAGCAGGCGCAGCAGAAGGTTCTGTCGGGCTGACTTCGGTCGTGTTCGTGAGTGCGGATACATTCAACAGCACCTCGTTCCCCGTCGTTCCCGCGGCTGGCTCGGTCATCGCGGCCACCTGCACCCCCACCACGGGTTTGCCGCTGTAGGCATCCACGACCTTCCCTTGCAGGTGGTTGGGGCGCAGCGCCAGGTCAAGCGTCACGGTCATCTCGTCCGACCGCACCAGGTCGGGACGGCTGTTCAGCGCCATCTGAAATGGCTCGTAGCCGGGCGCGGAGGCGCTCAGCGTATCTTCTGCGGCCCAGTTGGTGGTGGTGTAGTGACCATCCATGTTGGTCGTCAGCACCTCCGCGCCGACCACCACCTCCGCTGCGGGGACCGGCTGGTCAGTATAGGTATCCGTCACCGTTCCCCTGAGCACTACGGGCGGTTTGCCCGGCCCATCTTCCTTCCACTCATCCAGGTTGCACGACGTGAGCAGCACAACGCTCACAACCAGGCACAACACCATCTGGCGAAACTTTTCCATGCTCGTCCTCGTCCTCATCATCAAAACAAGGCC
>DAOTUF010000004.1:0-4484 GCA_034437495.1 Chloroflexaceae bacterium
GATTTCGGGTTGGCGGGACTGCGAGAGGAGGAGGTAGCGACGATGGTGAAAAGCTGGAACCCCGATTTCATCGTCACCACGGGCGACAACAACTATCCCGACGGTGCGGCGGAGACGATAGACGAAAACGTCGGGCAGTATTATCACGAATACCTCTCCCCCTACCAGGGCACCTATGGGGAGGGCGCGACGGTCAACCGCTTCTACCCCGTACTCGGCAACCACGATGTGATGACCGACCATGGGCAGCCCTACCTTGACTATTTCACGCTCCCGGGCAACGAGCGCTACTACCACGTGAGGCACGACCCGGTAGCGCTCTTTGCGCTCAACAGTATGCCCGGCAGCGAGCCAGACGGCGTGACCAGCGACTCGGTGCAGGCCGAATGGCTGCGCGAGGAGATGGCCGCCTCGGACGCCTGCTGGAAGCTGGTGGTCTTTCACCACCCGCCCTATTCGTCGGACCGGCGCGGCCCCTTCGAATGGATGCGCTGGCCCTTTCAGGAGTGGGGAGCCGATGCAACGCTCGCCGGTCATCACCACGTCTACGAGCGGGTGATGGTGAATGGGATACCCCACTTCGTCAACGGGCTTGGCGGGGGGGCCCGCTACGCCTTTGGCGAAATCCCGGAGGGGAGCGCAGCCCGCTACAACGCCGACCACGGGGCGATGCTGGTGGACGCCACCGACGGCGAAATAACCTTCCAGTTCTTCACCCGCACCGGGCAGGTCGTGGATACCTATACGATGGAGAAACCATGCCCCTGAGCGCAGGGGAGGGCAGGGAGCGATGATGGGAATTGAGCCGAACATTCTTGAGGGTGACTGTCTGGAGGTGCTTGCACCCTTCCCCGACAACACCTTCGACCTGATTATCACCTCCCCGCCCTATGCCGACCGGCGCTCCAGGACCTACGGCGGCATCCACCCGGACGAATACGTGGGCTGGTTCGTGCCCCGTGCGGCGGCGTTCCTGCGCGTGTTGAAGCCAACGGGCACCTTTATCTTGAACATCAAGGAGCAAGCCATTGGTGGCGAACGCCACACCTACGTGATTGAACTGATACTCGCGCTGCGGCAGCAGGGGTGGCTCTGGACCGAGGAGTTTATCTGGCACAAGAAGAACTGCTACCCCGGAAAATGGCCCAACCGCTTCCGCGACGCCTGGGAACGGCTGCTCCAGTTCAACAAGGCGAAGAAGTTTCACATGTATCAGGAGGCCGTGATGGTGCCCGTCGGGGAGTGGTCGAAGAAGCGGCTGGAAAACCTGAGCGAGACCGACAGAACCCGCGACAACTCAAAGGTGGGGAGCGGGTTTGGCAAGAACATCTCCCGGTGGGTCGGGCGCGAACTGGTCTACCCGACCAACGTGCTGCATCTGGCAACCGAATGTTCGAACCGAAACCACAGCGCGGCCTTCCCACGCGAACTGCCCGAATGGTTCATCAAGCTGTTTACGCAGCCGGGGGACCGCGTGCTCGACCCGTTTGTTGGTTCGGGGACGGTGTGCGCGGTGGCTCAGGACATGGGGCGGCATTCAGTCGGCATAGACATCCTGCCGGAGTATTGCGAGATGGCGCGGGAGCAGGTGCGGGTGGTGCAGCGGAGCCTGGTGGAAGGAGGGGGCGGCGATGAGAACCAACCGTCACGCCGAAGTCAGGCAACGGGGTGAACCGCGTCCCGGTGGTCTTGTTTTCCACCGTGGGCAGCGGGAAGAACCATCCCCATTGCCGGGAACCCCCGCCTCTGGTATACTTCTCTCCTGAAACCAGTTGTTCAACGGGTGACACGTACCATGCACGAGCAAGACCAGAACTTGATACGCAATTTTTCGATTATTGCCCACATCGACCACGGCAAGACGACCCTCTCGGACCGCCTGCTCGAACTGACCGACACCATCAGCGAGCGGGAGCGGCGCGAGCAGCTTCTTGATGCCATGGACCTGGAGCGCGAGAAGGGCATCACCATCAAGGCCAAAGCCGTGCGGATGAAATATACCGCGCAGGACGGCCATACCTACCTCCTGAACCTGATTGACTGCCCCGGCCATGTGGACTTCACCTACGAGGTGTCGCGGGCGCTGGCCGCCTGTGAAGGGGCACTGCTCGTTGTTGACGCCGCGCAGGGCATCGAGGCGCAAACCCTGGCCAACGTCTATATGGCGATGGAGCACGACCTGACCATCATCCCCGTGGTGAACAAGATAGACCTGCCCGGTGCGCACCCCGACCTGGTTGCCCAGGAGATTGAAGACATCATCGGCATCGAGCGCGAGCATATCATCCTGGCCTCGGCCAAAGAGGGCACGGGCGTTCCCGCCATCCTCGAAGCTATCGTGCATCTCGTCCCCCCCCCGCGGGGGCAGGTCCACCAGCCGGCGCGGGCGCTCATCTTCGACTCGCACTACGACGCCTACCGCGGGGTCATCGCCTATGTGCGCGTGGTGGACGGTATCTTCCCCAGTGGGGCCCGAATGAGAATGATGGGCACGGGTGTCGAGGTGGAGACGCTCGACCTGGGCGTCTTTCGCCCGGCCATGGTGCCGCTCGACCAGCTTGCCACGGGCGAGGTGGGCTACATCGCCACGGGGCTGAAATCCGTAGACGAGTGTCAGGTCGGTGACACGGTGACGCTGGCGGTACAGCCGGCCACCTCCCCCCTGCCGGGCTACCGGCCCGCCAAGCCCATGGTCTTTGCGGGTCTCTACCCCATAGACAGCAACGCCTATGGCGAACTGCGCGAGGCGCTGGACCGGCTCAAGCTCAACGACGCCGCCCTCTCCTACCAGGCCGAAAGCAGTTCGGCGCTCGGGTTTGGCTTTCGCTGCGGCTTCCTGGGCCTGCTGCATATGGAGATTGTCCGCGAGCGGTTGGAGCGGGAGTATGGCCTGGACCTGCTCATCACCGCGCCGAGCGTGGAATACCAGGTCTTGCGAACCGACGGCGAAATCATCACCGTGGACAACCCCGCCGATATGCCCGACCCCGGCCTCATCGCCAGCATCGAAGAACCGGTCATGCAAATCAGCATCATCGTTCCCTCCCGCTACATCGGGCAGATTATGGACCTGGTCACGGGCAAGCGGGGCACCTTCGACACCATGGAATACCTGGACCCGCAGCGGGTGCTGCTCAAATACCAGATCCCCCTGGCAGAAATGGTCATTGATTTCTACGACCAGCTGAAGAGCCGTACCCAGGGCTACGCCTCGCTCGACTACGCGCTCACCGGGTCGCAAGAATCCGACCTCGTGAAACTCGACGTCCTGGTGGCCGGGCATCCGGTGGACGCGCTCTCGCTCATTGTCCACCGCCAGTCGGCCTACTCGCAGGGGCGCGAACTGGTCGAAAAGCTGCGCCAACTCATTCCCCGCCAGATGTTTGAAGTACCCTTGCAGGCCGCCGTTGGCAGCAAAATCATTGCACGGGAGACCGTCCGTGCGATGCGCAAGGACGTGCTGAGCAAGTGCTATGGCGGCGACGTGACCCGCAAGCGCAAGCTGCTGGAAAAGCAGCGCGAAGGAAAAAAACGGATGAAGATGGTGGGGAATGTGGAAATCCCCCAGGAAGCGTTTATGGCTATTCTCTCGCTTGGCGAATCGAAAGAGAAGAAGTGAGAAGAAGTGAGGAGGAATCAATTCGTGAAGCATGGACCACGGATGGGCGTGCTGCTGCTGGCGCTGGTGCTGCTGCTGACCGCCTGTCAGAGCACCAGCCAGGGGGACCGGCTCATCTCGCACTATCAGCAGTCGGACGAGCCAGTGGCCTTTCAAGTTGGCGCAAAGAACATCCCCGTCAGCGCCTACGAGCAGCAGTTGCAAGAGCAGGTCGGCCCCATCATTCAACAAAAGCTGGAGAGCGGCGAAACCCGCGAGGCGGTTGCTCAGGAAGCACATGAATTCAACGTTCGGCAGCTCGTGCTCGACCAGATGATCCAGGAAGAGTTGCTCCTGTGGCTGGCCCGCGAGGAAGGGGTCGTCATCGACGCGGGTGAGGTTTCCGAAGCTGTCGCCCGTCAGCAGGAATTTCCCACCGCCGAGGGGACGGCAGCAGGAGCGGGGGAAGAGGGAGACGCGGAGGAACGACCGGGCAACGAACAGTCTGCCCTGCGGCTTGAGCAGGCGCAGCAGCAGATGATTCTGAGCATGATAGCCCGTCACACCACCGCCGATGCCTACCGAGCACGCCATATCCTGTTGAGCGTCAGCCTTCCGATGACGGCAACCCAGGAACAGCGCCAGGAAGCCTTTGCCGCGGTCAGGCCGAAGGCGGAAGACCTCCTGGAGCAGGTGCGCGGGGGGGCCGACTTTGCGGCGCTGGCCCGCGAACACTCGGACGACCAGGGATCGGCAGCCGAAGGCGGCGACCTGGGGTGGATCCGCGAAGGCGACCTGGTGCCGCAGTTTGAGGAAGCGGCGATGAGCGCCGAACTCCATGAGCCGGTGCTGGTGCAGACGCCCTTTGGCTACCACGTCGTGGTCG
>DAOTUF010000005.1:0-8000 GCA_034437495.1 Chloroflexaceae bacterium
GTTCAACGACGGTGCCAACCCGACCACCACCGCCGTGACGACGACGTTGATGAGCGCCAGCGGCAGCAGCCATTTCCACCCGATGCTCATCAGCATATCGTAGCGCACCCGCGGCCACGAAGCCCGCAGCCACACCAGCAGAAAGAGCAGAATGAGCACCTTCAGCATGAATGACAGGAGCGAGACGATACCGACGACGACCGTGGCGATTCCTGCTCCCGCGGCCCCGCTCACCACCTCGCCGAGCATCTGGAGACCGGGGAAGTGCCACCCGCCCAGGAACAGGGTCACGCCGATGGCACTGAGCGCAATCATCTTGACGTATTCAGACATAAAGAACAGCGCAAACTTCATCGAGCCGTATTCGGTGTTGTAGCCGGAGGTCAATTCCTGTTCGGCTTCCACCAGGTCGAAGGGCGTGCGGACCAGCTCCGCCGTCGCGCTGATGAGGAAGACCACGAATGCCAGGAATTGGGGGATGAGGAACCACAGCCCGGCCTGTCGGTGGACCATCTCCGCGGTGCTCAGGGTGTCGGCCATCATCACCGACCCCAGGATGGCCGTGCCGAGCGCCAGTTCGTAGGAAATCAGTTGGGCCGCCGAGCGGATACCGCCGAGCATGGCATACTTGCTGTTGCTGGCCCACCCCGCCAGGGTAATCCCGTAGACCCCGATGGAGGTCACGGCCATCAGGTAGAGCACGCCAATGTTCACATCGGCAATCTGCAAGATGTTATAGAACCCCTCCCCACCCGCAGCGGGTGCGGCAAAACACGCCTGGTAGTCCCCGGCGATGTTCCAACACCCCATCGGGATGACCGCCCAGATGATGAGCGCGGGGATAACCGCCAGCGCCGGAGCCAGCAGGTAGACCCCCTTGTCGGCAGCCGAGGGGATGATATCCTCCTTGAAGAAGAGCTTGATGGCATCGGCAAGCGGTTGGAAGAAGCCCGCCGGGCCGGCGCGGTTTGGCCCGACGCGGTTCTGGAAGCGGGCCAGCATGCGCCGTTCGAACAGGGTCAGGTAGGCGAAGCCGGTGGACACGGCCAGAATGGTTATCAAAACTTGAAGAAAGATAATCAAGATATGCATGCATCTGCTCCTATGACGGTTCTACTCTGCTCACCGCTACGCGCGTCTGAAGTCCCGTCTGCACCATCGAGAGCGGGGCCCCTGGCAGGTTGGATGGGATGAGCACACACCCCGCCGGCACCTCGTCACTCACGTGCGCCGCCAGTTCGAGCGCCCCGGCCACCGACGCGACCCGCACCCGGTCGCCCGACTGCACGCCGATGCCCTCAGCATCCGAGGGATTGATACCAGCGTAGGGCGTAGGGATATGCGCCTGGAGGCGCGAGTCCTGCAAGAGCGGGTCGCCATCGTAGAGCAAGCGCCGGGCCAGCACGAGGAAGGGGTAGCGCTTGTCGGCAAACGAGGCGGCTTCTGCCTCCCGCGGCTTGAGCGAAAACCCGGCCCCCGGTTGTTCGGCAGGCGCAGGATACTGGATACCAACCCCTTCGGCGTTGCGATAGCAGGTGCCACCATAGTAGAAGGACTCGTTGGGTTGGCGGCCCCACCCCGCCTGACTCCTGGTACTGGCAAGCCTGGTATAGGTGATGCCCTGGTAGCCCGGCACGCGCTCGGCTATCTCGCTGGCCACCTCGCTGACCGTCAGATAATCCCAGGACTGGAGGGCATCCGGGGGAGCGTCGGCAGCAGCAGTAGGCACATCCCGTTTCTTTCCTTTGACCTTCTTCCGTGGCTCTTTGGTCCCTTCCTGCTCTGTTTCCGGGCCTTTCAACAGGGACAGCACGGCTTCGGCAATGCCCTGGACCATCGCCCAGTCGGGTCGGCACTCCCCCGGGGCCGGTCGCGCCGGTCGCACCCGCTGAACCCGCCGCTCGGCATTCGTATAGGTGCCATCGCGTTCGGCAAATGCTGCCGCAGGTAATACCACGTCGGCAAGCTGTGCAGTCGGTGTCAGAAACATATCCTGCACGACCAGGAAGTCCACCTTCTCCAGCGCCGTCCGCGTGGCAGGGTAGGCAGAGGCGGGGTCGATGCCCATCAGGTACATGCCGCGGATGCGGCCCTCCACCACCCCATTCCACATCTCGCGGGCGCTCAACCCGCGCTGCATCTCGCTTTCTACCGCCTTCTTCCCGCGTCCGGTATCGGTTCCCCCCTGGGCAGCAAGGGGACCAGAGCCGGGGCCGCGGTCGGGGCGGACGCCCATATCGAGCGTTCCCCGCGAGTTGCCCCAGGGGAGCAGCGCCAGCAGGCCGTTGTTGGCTCTGCCCGTCTTGCCAGCTATCAAGGCCAGGCTTCCCAGGTCTTGCAAGAGTGCTGCTCCTTCGGCCATCGCCTCCGCTCCGTAGATGATGATGGCGTTCTCGGCCTGGAGAAACAGCCGGGCCGCCGTGCGGATATCCTCCTCGCTCACCCCGACGGTGCTGGCCACCGAAGCAACCGAGGTATTCAGGACAGCCCGCAGTTCGGCAAGGCCGGTGGTCTTCTGGCTCAGGTGCTTCGTCCCGACCTCCTCCAAGACAATCTGAAGCAGGCCGCGAACCAGTTGGAGCGCCGTGCCCGGCTGGTAGCGCAGGCTGAGCTTTGCCGAGCGGTCGAGCTTGGTGGGGCGCACGTTGGCTACCAGCAATTCGCCACCGCGCTTGACCATCTGGCGCAGGTGGAGCAAATAGACCGGCGCTTCCTCTTCCGGGTCGGCCCCGATGACCAGCACCGTGGTGCCCTTGCCCAGGGCAACCAGGCCGGTCCCGCTCCCGACGCCCAGGGCCATGCCGATATCATCGTCGGGTGGTTCCCCGTGCGCTCCCACGCGGTGGTCCAGGTTGTTGCTGCCAAGCACCTCTCGAAATAGTCGCTGGAACAGGTACAGGTCCTCGTTGGACAGGCGTTCTCCGGCTATCCCCGCCAGTGCCGTTCCGCCGTGCTTGCGCTGAATGGCGACAAACCGTTCGGCAATGGCTTCAAACGCCTGCTCCCACGACACCTGCACCAACTGGTCGCCGCGCCGCAGGAGGGGGGTGGTCAGGCGTTCGCCGCTCTCTACGAAGTGCTGCCCAAAGCGGCCTTTGTCGCATATCCAGATATCGTTGACGGACAGGTTCTCCCGCGGCATCACCCGCAGTATCTCGCGGTAGCGCATGTCCAGGTTTACGTTGCACCCGACCGGGCAGTGGATGCAGAGGGAGGGCACCGAGCGCAGTTCCCACACTCTGGCCTGGAAGCGAAAGTCGGTCGTGGTCAGTGCTCCGACGGGGCAGATATCGGTGGTGTTGCCGCTGAACTTGCTGTCGAACGGCGGGTCGCTCTTGCTGATGATATGCCAGTCGCGCCCGCGCAGGTCAAACCCGAGCACCGGGTCGTCGGCAAGCTCGTCTTGAAAGCGCACACAGCGCCCGCACAGGATGCACCGCTCGCGGTCGAGCACAATCAGGTCGCCAAGCGGGATGGGCTTTTCGAAGTGCGCCTTGTCATGGTACTCAAAGCGGCTCTGCCCCGGCCCCCACCCCATCGTCAAATTCTGGAGCGGACACTCGCCGCCCTTGTCGCACACCGGGCAGTCCAGCGGGTGGGAGGTGAGCAGAAATTCCAGAATCCCCCGCTGCGCCCGTTTGACCTCGTCGGTACTGGTCATCACCACCATCTCGGGACTGACCAGCGTGGTGCAGGCGGTCTGGAGCCGGGGAAACATTGAGATGACCGGTCGGTTGTTTTCGAGCAAGCATTGTCCGGTCTGACGGTCGATGCGGGGGGTTCCCACGGCCACCAGGCACATGCGGCACATCCCGACCGACCGCAGGCGGGGGTGGTAGCAAAAGACCGGTATCTCAATGCCCACCATTCGCGCTGCATCAACCACATTGGTGCCTTCTGGCACAATCAACTTGATCCCATCAATGGTCAGGGTCACACCCGTGGGTCGTGTCATATCCTCAGCCATACTGTTTGTCTTTCTCACTCATGTACCAGGGCTTCAAATTCTTGCGGGAACAGGTTCAGGGCGCTCTTGATTGGCATCACAGCACTTTCACCAAGCAGGCAAAAGCAGTTCCCGGCCATCTGCTGATAGATGGCGTGGAGCGTTTCGATATCACCTTTACGGGCATCATCTTCTTCAAGCATGCGGTGCAGCACCTTGACCAGCCAGGAGGTTCCCTCGCGGCAGGGGGTACACTTGCCGCAGCTTTCGTGCTTGAAAAACTCATCCATTTTGTAGGCGACGTGGGGGGCGCTCACCGTGTCGTTGAGCACCATCACCGCGCCGGAGCCAAGCATCGTCCCGGCGGCTGCCAGCGACTCGTAGTCCAGGCTGATATCCAGGTGTTCGGCGGTGAGCCAGGGAGCCGAAGCCCCGCCGGGCACGATAATCTTGACCGGGCGGTCGTCGCGCATACCGCCGCCATACTCCGGGTCGTAGATGAGTTCGCGCAGGGGCGTGCCGAAGGGCAGTTCGTAGTTGCCGGGCCGGTTCACATGCCCGCAGAGGGAGAAGACCTTGGTTCCGGCGCTCTTCTCGGTGCCGTAGCTGCGATACCAGTCGGCTCCGTTTTTGACAATGAGCGGCACGTTGGCCAGCGTTTCGACGTTGTTGATAATCGTGGGTTGCTGGTAGAGACCGGCCACCGCGGGGAAGGGGGGGCGGAGCCGCGGCTGCCCGATTAGCCCTTCCAGCGAGTCCATGAGGGCTGTTTCTTCGCCGCAGATGTAGGCTCCCGCTCCGCGATGCACGTACATGTCAATATCGACGCCGGTGTCCAGGATGTTCTTGCCCAGAAACCCCGCAGCATACGCCTGGGCGATGGCGTATTCGAGGGTTCGGGCCGCTGCTGCAAACTCGCCGCGCATGTAGATGAAGGCGGTGGTGCTTTCGGTGGCGTAGGCCGACAGCGCGACCCCTTCAATCAACTGGTGCGGGTTGTCGTCTATCACGTCGTGGTTGTTGAAGGTGGCCGGTTCGCTTTCATCGCAGTTGCAGAGGATATAGCGCGGGTAGACCCCTCTAGGGAGGAAGCCCCACTTGACGCCGGTAGGGAACCCCGCACCCCCGCGCCCGCGCAACCCCGATTCCCGCACAATCTGCACAATCTCCGCCGGTGTTTTTTCCTTCAGCGCCATGCGGAAGGGTTCGTACCCTCCGTGCTTCCGGTAGACCTCGAAATCGGCGATGTCCGGGATGTCCCGGTGCCGCATAATGATGTGTTCCGTTAGTCGTGGCATATGGTGATACCCGCTGCTAGTGGTTATGGCTCTTCAAGCAGAGAGACTATTCTACTTCAATAGCACATACTCATTTCAAAACTATTTCTGGCTCTTTCGCTTCCCTCGGGTGCTCCTGCGAAGGCTGTGCCCCATTGCCCACCCCCTCGCGCTCCACCCGCTGCTGCGCCAGTTCGCAATACCCGCTGTCTATTTCGATGCCGATGCCCCGTCGGTCGTTACGCGAGGCCGCGACCAGTGTGCTCCCGCTCCCCAGAAAGGGGTCCAGCACCGTGTCGCCCACGAAGCTGAACAGCTTGATGCAGCGGGTGGGAAGCTCCACGGGGAAGGGGGCCGGGTGCCCGATGCGCTTCTTGCTCTCGCCCGAAAAGCTCCACACCCCGTTGGTCCAGTCGAGAAACTCCTGCCGCTGGATGTCCGACACCTTGCTCCCGCTGGTCTTCTTCCAGTGCTTCTTATACAGGACGACAATCAGTTCGACCGGCGCAATCACGTAGGGGGCGGAGGCGCTCATCCACGACCCCCACGCGGTCCGCCGCGAAATGTTGCTCTCGTTCCAGACAATGGTGGCGTGGTAGTGGTAGCCGACGTGCTTTGCTATCGTCGTCAGGTCAGCCCCGACACTCTGCTGCCCACCCTTGTTCTTGTCAAGCGGAATATTGAGACACAGCCGGCCATCATCCTTGAGGAAGGCCAGGCACCGCCGCAGCCACGCTTCGCTAAACTCCAGGTAGGCCGCGTAGGTCAGTTCGTCGTGATGGGACGCATAGGGGATGTCAACGTTGTAGGGAGGAGAGGTAACAATGAGGTCTACGGTCGCGTCGGGGACTGCCCGCGTGGTCAAGATATCCTCATTGATTATCATGAGCGTGCTGGTTTCAAAGAAAACGGCGCTGGTTCTCACTCCTCTGTGCCCCAGTTGTGTGTGTGAATGACCCGGCCCGGCTCCAGACGTTGCCGGTCATGTTCTGGTCAAGTGCGGTGCTATTGTACCACAACTCATACCGATACGCTATCGGAAACATACCAGGAAAATGGGTGCTTTTTGGCGGTGTCGAGCAGGGGTCAAATGCCCCCCCCGCACCTCGCTGGAAGATGGAGATGCGGGGGGGGCGACCAGCAATATCAGGCAGCTTGCGCGTGGGAGCTAGATATTGTCCCACCCTTCGGGTGAGCGCCACAGACTGGTCAGGAGAAGTTCCCGAATGAACATGAGTTCTTTGGGCAGCCGGTCATAGACTTTGATGAACAACTCCTCGTGCAGCAGGACTTCCTGCTTCCAGAGGTCCATATCGACCGACATCACTTCATTGAACTTCTCGGGTGGGAAGTCCAACCCCGTCCAGTCAATGTCCTCGTAGCGCGGCATCCACCCGATGGGTTTTTCCACGCTCACGGCGTGGCCATTTGCCCGCTCGACAATCCACTTCAGCACGCGCATGTTTTCGCCGAAGCCCGGCCAGGTAAACTTGCCGTTTGCATCTTTGCGGAACCAGTTCACCCCGAAGATGCGCGGCGGGTTGGGGAGCATGCGTCCGAACTGGAGCCAGTGGTTCCAATAGTCGGCCATGTGGTAGCCGCAGAACGGCAGCATGGCAAAGGGGTCGCGCCGCACTTCCCCCACCTTCCCGGCGGCAGCAGCGGTCTTCTCCGACCCCATCGTTGCCGCCAGGTAGACGCCGTAGTTCCAGTTGAACGCCTGGTAGACCAGCGGTACCACATCGCTGCGGCGTCCCCCAAAGATAAAGGCCTTGATAGGCACACCACGGGGGTTCTCCCAGTCGGGGTCAATGGAGGGCGTCTGATTGGCCGGAGCGGTGAAGCGGGCATTGGGGTGGGACGAGTTGCGCCCACTCTCCGGTGTCCAGGGTTGCCCGAGCCAGTCGGTCAGTTCGGGGGGCGGTGTCTTCGTCATCCCCTCCCACCACACGTCACCATCGGGGGTCAGCGCCACGTTGGTGAAAATCGAGTTCTTGCTGACGGCGGCCATAGCGTTGGGGTTGGTATCATCGGAGGTGCCGGGAGCCACGCCGAAGTAGCCATATTCCGGGTTGATGGCATAGAGCCTGCCATCCTCGCCGGGCTTGATCCACGCGATATCGTCTCCGACGGTGGTGACTTTCCAGCCCTCGAAGGCACCCGGTGGGATGAGCATGGCGAAGTTGGTCTTGCCACAGGCGCTCGGGAAGGCCGCGGCGACGTAGGTCTTTTCGCCCTGCGGCGACTCGACCCCCAGAATGAGCATGTGTTCGGCCAACCAGCCTTCATCCCGGGCGATGTTGGAGGCGATGCGGAGCGCGAAGCACTTCTTGCCAAGCAGCGCGTTGCCCCCGTAGCCGCTCCCAAACGACCAGATTGCGCGTTCTTCGGGGAAGTGGACAATGTACTTGTGCTCTTTGTTGCAGGGCCAGGGAACATCCTGCTGCCCTGGTTGCAGCGGGACGCCGACGGAGTGGAGGCAGGGGACGAACTCCCCATTTCCCAATACGTCAATGACGGCCTTCCCCATCCGGGTCATAATCTTCATATTCGCGACCACGTAGGGGGAGTCGGTCAGTTCGACACCGATATGGGAGATGTGCGACCCCAGGGGTCCCATGCTGAAGGGGATGACATACATCGTCCGACCGCGCATACACCCGTCGAACAGGCCCGTCAGGGTCTCTTTCATCTCTTTGGGATCAACCCAGTTGTTGGTTGGGCCAGCATCGTTCTTGCTAATGCTACAAATAAAGGTGCGGTCTTCGACGCGAGCC
>DAOTUF010000006.1:0-3950 GCA_034437495.1 Chloroflexaceae bacterium
GATGGACATAATCTTGACGCCGGTTGAGGTTTGCGGGGGCATAATGCCCAGCGGGGACGTGATCGGGTGTTCGTCGACCCCGAAGAGCTTCGGGGGGATGCTGGCACTGGTGGGGGCGCTGACCGTGGCGCACCTCTTTTCGTCCCGCCCGGCCCTCCCGCGCTGGCTCGTCGGGGGGTGCTTCGCCCTGATGGGGGTCGCACTCCTGCTCACCTTCTCGCGGGCGGCGCTCTTCGGTATCACTGGGGCCGTAGTCTATCTGGCAACGCTGCGCTACCGCCACCTCTGGTGGGCCATGGCCGGGGCCGGGGTACTGGCGGTGGCGGGGCTGGTTCTTCTGGGGTTTGGGGAAAGCTTTGCGCAGCGGTTGTCAGAGGGGGTGCAGTTTCAAGACCAGGCACAGCAAATGCGTCTGGCGGAATATCAGAATGCCCTGAACATCATCGGGCGCTACCCCCTGTTTGGCATTGGCTTCGGGCAGGCCCCGGAAATTGACCTGGTGGCGGGGGTCAGCAGCATCTACCTGACCATTGCGGAGCGGATGGGGCTTCTGGGGTTGGCGGCCTTTCTGGGGATAGTGGGGGCCTGGTTCGTGCGCTCATTCCGGACGATGGGAACACGGGATGAGGAACAGAGCACCTGGCTGCTCGGGACGCAGGCCGGTCTCGTCGCGGCTCTGACGGTGGGTCTGGCCGACCACTACTTTTTCAATATCGAATTCAGCCATATGGTGGCGCTCTTCTGGGGGTGCCTGGGGCTTGGCAGCGCAGTCGAGCAGATGGACGCTGCCGACTATGACCATGAGGTGGCATAGCGGGTGGGACCGTTGTGCGGTCTTCGTGAGCCGGGGTTCCCCTCATTCCACCGCACTTCATAGCGCTTCATGGCGCTGGAATGGTGGTATAATAAGCGCCACGCTCCTGGTTTCACGGTCAGGAGCAATGACCTGAAAATGACCTGAAAATGACCTGAAATGGAAGGAGACTATTCATTATGGCAGGAAATACTGAAACAAAGACCGAATCTCTCTCTTTTCGCGCTGAAGTGCGCCAGTTGCTCGATATTCTGGCTCATTCGCTCTATTCTGAACGCGAGGTGTTTCTCCGTGAACTCATTTCCAATGCCTCCGACGCGCTGAACCGTGTCCAGTTTGAGATGCTGACCAACCGCGAGGTGCTCGACCCGGAAACCGACCTGGCTATCCACATTGACGTGGACGAAGAGGCAAAAACCATCACTATCAAGGACAGCGGCATCGGGATGACCCGCGAAGAACTGATTGAGAACCTGGGGACGATTGCCCAGTCGGGCGCACGCACCTTCCTCCAGCGCATCAAGCGGGAACAGCAAGAACGGGAAGGCAAGGAGGGCGAAGACCGCGCTGCCGATGCCGACGTTATCGGTCAGTTTGGGGTGGGGTTCTATTCGGTCTTTATGGTGGCCGACCGGGTGGTAGTCACGTCGCGCTCCTACCGCCTGGATGGGGAGGCGGTGCAGTGGGAGGCAGAGGGCGGCGATACCTACACCCTCGGGCCGGGCGAACGCGCCGAGCGCGGCACCACCATCACGCTGCACCTCAAAGAGGACGCCCACGAGTTTGCCAACTCCTGGCGGCTGCGGCAGATTGTCAAGCGCCACTCGGACTTTGTGGCCTTTCCCATCTTTATGGGCGAGGAACAGGTCAACCAGCAGCAGGCGTTGTGGCGCAGGCCCCCCCGCGAGGTGGAGGCAGCGCAGTACTCCCAGTTCTACAAGCAGCTGACTATGGACATGGAAGACCCGCTGCTGCACATCCACCTCTCGACCGATGTGCCCGTAGACCTGCACGCGGTGTTGTTTGTCCCTGCCCGCCGCGAGCGCGGTATCCTCGAACGCCGCATCGAAGGCAAAATCAAGCTCTATTCGCACAAGGTGCTCATCCAGGAGGAGAGCAAAGACCTGCTGCCCTCCTACTACCGCTTTGTCGAAGGCGTCATCGACAGCGAAGACCTGCCGCTGAATGTCTCACGCGAGACCGTGCAGAACAGCCCGGTGATGCAGCGCATTCGCAAGTCATTGTCGAGCCGCCTGACGAAGGAACTGAACGAACTGGCCGAAAAGGACGAAGAGACCTTTGCCCGCTTCTGGCAGGAGTTCGGCGTCTTCATCAAAGAAGGCATCGCCACGGAGTTTGCCGACCGTGACGCCATCCTCAAGCTGCTGCGCTTCCACACCACCCACGATGTCTCCCGCGATGCCGCCGATGCTGACACGGACAGGGCGCGGCTGTGGTCGCTGGAGGACTACAAGCGCCGCATCGTGGAGAACCAGGAACACATCTACTACGTACTGGCGGGCGACCTGAACGCCGCACGGTTCAGCCCCCACCTCGACCCGCTGACGGCCCGCGGGATAGAGGTACTGCTCCTGACCGACCTGATTGACAGCTTTATGCTCACGGGTCTGCGCGAGTACGAAGGGATGACCCTGAAGAACATTGACGATGCGGACCTGGAGTTGCCCGGCGAGACCCCGGCCACCGACAGCGCCATCAGCGATGAGGAGTTTGAGCAACTGCGGGCGCGGTTTGCAGCGGTCCTGGGCGAGCGGGTGAGGGAGGTGCGAGCGTCGAAGGTGCTGCGCGACAGCCCCTTCCGTCTGGTCTCCACGGCAGAGGACACGACCGCCCGTGAGATGCAGCGTATTCACCAGTTGCTCGGGCAGGAAGTGGCGCAGCAGCCCCGCATTATGGAACTGAACCGCTCCCACCCCTTGATTGTGGGGTTGGCAAAGCGGGCCGCAGCCCATGCCGATGACCCGGTGGTGGCGGCCAGCGCCGAGCAGCTTTTTGACAACGCGCTGCTGCTGGAGGGTATCCACACCAACCCCGCCGCCATGGTCCCCCGTATTCAAGCCCTGATAGAAGCGGCAGCCGGGGGGTGATGGGGGTGATGAAGAGATGAGGGGTTAACGGGGGAGAGACGCATGGTCACGTGCGCAGCGCCGCTTCCAGCAGCGCCGCCGTGACCTCATGATGCACCGGCGCGGTACGGCGGGGGTAGGTGCGGTTGCTCAGGAGCACCACCCCCAGGCGGTGCGAGGGCACCATCAGGATGGCCGGGCCGGTGAAGCCCGTGTGCCCGTAGGTGTCGGCGGGCGCACGGACCGTATTCATAATGACCGAGTGGTCCATCATCCACCCCCACCCGCAGTGAAACGCCACCCCTTCGGTCGGGAGCGCCAACCCTGCCGTCTGGATGCGCGTGGCAGTCTCAACGGTCTCGCGCCGGAGCAACCGGGTGGGGGGCAGGGAGGGGGTGCCGACCTCCGCGCTCCCCCCGTCTAGCCACATCTGCACAAAGCGCCACAGGTCGGTGGCTGTGCTGAACAGCCCGGCGTGCCCGGCCACCCCCCCCATCGCGCACGCCGAATCGTCGTGGACCGTGCCCTGCACCAGTCGCCCCCGCCAGGTGTCGTCCCATTCGGTGGGGGCCGTGTGGGGGTGGAGCGAAGCAGGGGGGCAGAAACAGGTCTCGGGCATCCCGAGGGGAGCCAGAACCAGGTCGGTCACGGCCCGGTCGAGCGGCACCCCGCAGAGGTGCGCCACGATATCGCCAAGCAGCAGGCTGTTGATGTTGACGTAGGCCACCCGCGTACCAGGGGGGTGGATAGGGTCAACCCCGTAGACCGCGGCGCGAAGGTCAGCCGCGGGGAGGTGGCGCAGGGAGGAGAGCCGCAGCGACAGACCGGAGGTGTGGGTGAGCAGGTGGCGCACCGTCACCCCGCTGGCCCGCAGGCCGGGCAGGTAGTGCGCGGCGGGGGTGTCCAGAGCAAGCATCCCCGCATCGTAGAGGCGCAGGGCAGCCGTTGCCGTGAACGCCTTGGTCAGCGAGGCAATATCGTAGCGGGTGTCGGTCGCCACCGGCTGCGCCCCCGGGTCGTGGTAGCGGGTGCTGCCGTAGGCCGCAAAG
>DAOTUF010000007.1:0-4697 GCA_034437495.1 Chloroflexaceae bacterium
ATTTGCGGCAGGAGCAGGAATAGTGCGGCGGATGGCTCAAACCCCAACCTCGCCAAAAACGAGGTTGGGGAAGTCCAAATCACGATAAGAAGGGAGGCCCGGTGAAATTCTCCTGCATCGTCTGCGACCCGCCGGTGCCCTTCAATACCTACACCGGCCCGGCGCTTCCCACCCGCCGCTTGCGCCAGGCGAGTGCGGCCAGTCATTACAACCTGATGACCTGGCCGGACATCCACGCGCTGCGACCCTGGATTGACCAGGTGGCCGCGGAGAATTGCGCTCTTTTCCTCTGGGTCTGCAACCCGCACATCCCGGAGATGGTGCGGCTGCTGGATTCCTGGGGCTTCGTGTTCAAGACCGTGGCCTTTGTCTGGGTCAAGCTCAATCCGAAAGGCCGCGATCCCTTTAGCGGGTTGGGCTACTGGAGCCGTGCAAATAGTGAGCAGGTCTGGCTCGCTACCCGAGGCCACGTTGAGCGCCTGGCGAAAGATGTGCGCCAGATTGTCGAGTTGATAGAACGCCCTGACCCGCCTACCTTGCGCCTGGTGCGGCAGCGCCACAGCCAGAAGCCCGACCAGGTGCAGGACGAGATTGAGCGGTTGGTCGGCGGTCCATACCTGGAGATGTTTGCCCGACGGCAGCGGCCCGGCTGGTGCTGCGTCGGGGACGAGCTTGATGGCCTGGACATTCGGGAGGCGCTGGAGCAGGTTGCCGGGTGGGACCAGGTCCCCGTGCAACGCTCGACACGCTTTCAGAAGGAGCAAATGGGGCTATGGGAAACAGTAAGTATCTGACCTATCTGCTGATGGCGGCGTTTGCCGCGGGGGTGAGCACCGGGATCACCATCAGCATTATCGTGGTGTGGCTGGTTCTCTGAGGAGGGAGCGATGACCGCAGTTGTGTCCCGGCGGGTTATCACCGCGAAGCCGAAGGCCCCGCCGAAGGCCCCAAAGAAACGCATTAACCGTCCAGGGTGCATCGCCAGATTGCACAAGCTCTGGCAGCAGGAGTGGGACCTGGGGCACGAGCCGCCAGCGGCAGAGCGGACCATCAACCTGGACACGCTCTCCGATGACGACCTGGTGTCCCTGGGCAAGCGGGTCGCGGCGCGGGTGCAAGGCGATGCCACCGTCCTGGGCGACCTGGTGGTCAAGCTGGTCATGCGTGGCGAGCTTGAGATGGCCCACCGCCAGGCGCTGCGCATTGCCGATAAGCGAGAGAGGGAGGGAATGGCGGAGTTCGTTAACTGGTTCGTGGTGGGGAAAATCGAAGCAGTGCAGGGTTCTGGCCAGACCAGCGCGACCATATGCCATCCCATCTCAGATCTCCTGGCTCGCCTGGAGCAGGCGCGAAAGCCCTCCCGTCCTGCCCAGAAGCGCAATGGCCCTGCGCCGCGGGTGGCAGGTGAGGAGCTGTTTCCCGATACGCCTTCGCTCCTCAGTCCCGAGGCTCTTGCCCGGGTGCAGGCCGACGGCGCAGCGGGAACCCTCGTCGGCGGCGAGGATGATGCAGGTCGGTTCTGGTGGTGCGACCTGGACGAAACGCCCATCGCTGGCCCATTCCCTGATGAGTGGGCGGCGCAAGTCTGGGTGCAGCCCGCGTTGGCGAGTAGGGAGGTCAGCGACGGGTCGGAAGAGACCACCACCAGCACGAGACCTGCCGTGGCGGAGCAGCAGGGGCCGCAGGTGGTCGCCGCCTCGCCCAGGACGGTCCGTGTCAAGGAGTGCTCAGGCTCCCAACCCCAACCCCAACAACTCCCACCCCTGGACGGGTATACCTGGTGGTATCGCTCCGGGGAGTGGTATGCGGCGACCGACCTTGCCCCCGGCACGATGGTTGGACGGTTTCGTTCGGAGAAAGAAGCGAGAAGGGCGTGCTGCTCACACGCTAGCGAGAGGAGAGCGAGGAGGTGGCGATATGAGCAAGAGCAAACGGACGGTCATTTTGCCGTTCCCGCCGTCGAGCAACACGGCGTATGCGACCGATTGGAAGACGCGGCGGCGCTACAAGAGCAAGGCGGCGCAAGAGTGGGAGACGGAGGCGTTTCTGCGCTGCCACCAGGCGTTCCAGGGGTGGAACCTCCCCCCAAACACGATGCTGGCGATGCACCTGCGCCTGGCCTTCCCTGACGCAAGGCGGGCCGACGCGCAGAATTACCTCAAACTACCGTGCGATGTGGTGGTTGAGGCCCTGGCGCTGGATGACAACCAGCATACGCTGCCCCTGGTGACGGTCGAGAGTATGGGGATTATGAAAGGAAGTCCCATGTGCGAGGTGACGGTGCGGGTTATCGGGCACGTCCTGGGACAGGGGCGGCGAAAGAAGGCGGCGTGATTGACGGGTAACTCGTAAGGTGCCATATTGACGGGTAACTAGTAAGGTGCTATATTAATGATGATTCGTATGGAGGCAACGGCGGCGTGGTCGGCGGGGTGGTGCAGGCAGAACCATAGCCAGAACCGTCTCAGCAGGCCCAGGAGCGACGGAAAAGAGAAACGAGTAGTAGGACTCCGCTGTGCAACGACCCTCAGAAGGGCGCACAGCGGCTCGGAGGGCAAGGCAGGTAAGTTGCCTCTCTGCTGATAACAGGGGAGGGACTGGGAGTATAGCTAGAACCGTCTCAGCAGACCCAGGAGCGACGGAAAAGAGAAACGAGTAGTAGGAATATAGCTCCGCTGTGCAACGACCCTCAGAAGGGCGCACAGCGGCTCGGAGAAAAAACAGATGAGCCACGTACTGATTGCTGCCGACATCGGCAATGCAAATGTGAAGTATCGGGATAGCGCGGGGCGTTTTCGGTCGGAGCCAGCCCTGGTGCGGTTCGCAACCAGGGGCGGGTATGCGTTTGAGGGGGAGCGGCCAGTTCGACCGCTCGAATATCTGAGTGGGTCGGCTGGCCTGTCCAGCGCGGCTTATCTCGTCGGAGCAGACGGTCTCAAGGGCGCTGGTGACATCGCCGCTATCGGCAGTGCAAAGATGCGCGTCCAGAGCGATGCGTACCTATTGTTGCACTTCTATTCCATTCTGGCAAGTCTGGGGCCAGCGGTCCACCGCCAGTCGGTGGCGTTTGCGGGTGGCCTGCCAGTCGAAGACGCGGCTGACCCGAACGTGCAGGAGGCGCTCAAGGCCAGGCTGAAAGGCACCCACACGCTCCGGTGGGGGGAGGAGGTCTACGAAATCACCATTGCCCTGACGCTGCTCGTGCCGCAGCCCATCGGCGGGATTGCGACCCTGATGTTCGATGGCGACGGGCGCGTGGCGGGCAGCGAAGCCCTTCAGCGCAAGCGGTTCGTGCTCGACATCGGCGGCGGCACAACCGACTACACGGGGCGGGAGGGGCTGCGCCTGCTGCCCGGCACCGAGGGCGGCGTACGGCTCGGTATCCAGAACGCGGCAGGCGCGGCCTGTCAGTTGCTTCAGCACCAGCACCGTGACCTGTCTAGCCTCACTCCGCGGGAGGTGCTGGAACAGATGACCCGACCGTCCCCAACAATCTACGTGCGTGGTGAACCTATCGATATTTCGCAGGAAATCGCCACGGGGTGCCGTCAGGTAGCGGGGGAGATTGTGGAGCACGTCCTGCCGCAGTGGGAGCGACAACTGCCCCAGGGGGAGGTGGTCGTGTTTGGCGGGGGTGGGGCAACGCTTTTCCCCTTCATTGAGCGGCAAATCGGCAGTATCACGAAGGTGACGCTGCTGGAGCAACCCCTGTTTCGGGTGCTGGATGGGATTGAACGCCTGGCGAAGCGCCAGTTGGTGAGCAAGGGGGAAGCACAGTGAGCGTCACGTTGGCCGGGAAATGCTACCCAGGTGGAGGTATTTCGCGGCATTCCCCCTGGGTGCCCCACGGAAATGCTGCCCAGGTGGAGGTATTGCTGATGAGGAGAGAACGGGTGACGCTCTCAATACCCGCCGACGACCCACGCTTTGATGAACTGCTGGCGTTTCTGGAAACGGTCAGGGCCACGGGACGGCAAAGTCCTGTGCCTCGAATGCTGGCAGAGTGGGCGCTGCTCGGCTTCCTCCTTACCACTGGCCGGCTGCGCCTGGCGGAGCAACCCGCCGTGGGCTTACCAGAGGAGGCGGAACGGGACGAGGCGGGGCAGGCAGAAGTGGCCCCCGAAGAGGTGGCCGTGTCGGAGTTTTTGGACGAGGCCGGTTGGGGTTTTGAATAAGCAAGAAAGGTGAACGAACATGGATCAGGAGGCGTTGAGCAGGTTGTTGGGAGAGCAGTTGCCGCCGGAGGCGCAACTGCAACGGGCACGCGAGATGCAGCGAGCACGAGCTGTGCCGCAGACACGAGGGAAGGCGGGGGGGAGGGAGACTATCTGGAAATGGGGGATGCGGTTTCTGACTGGCCTGGTGTCGAGTACCATTATCCTGGTGATCGGCGTTTGCTTCTGGTGCCTGGGCGGATACTTCACGATCCTGGGCACCGGCGCGGTTTTGGGATGGTTTGGGGCGACGACTGGTCTACCATTCACTGCGACCTGGGATGCAATAGATCCCTGGTATCGCTGGATTATTCCTGTGATGTTCAGCGTGAGCGAATTGCTGGTGGCATCAAAGAAGCTGTTCCCTGGATGGAAACGACCAGCGATCACTTCGTTCGCCGTCCTGGTGTCCCTCCTGTTTGATATGGCGACCACCTGGTTTGGCCTGGGACTGCTGCAACTGCCTGAGTTTGCCCGCTTCCT
>DAOTUF010000008.1:0-4516 GCA_034437495.1 Chloroflexaceae bacterium
AGCTGGCGACCATCGTTCACCCGCCATATGCGGATGCCCGCGCCGCCGCCCCCCGAGACGAGCATCTGCCCGTCCGGGCTGAACACCACGCCGAGTACGTAGTTTGTGTGGCCCTCCAGCTTGCGCACCAGTTCGCCATCACTCACCTGCCACAACCGCACGGTGGTGTCGTAGCACCCCGCCGCGACCATCTGACCGTCGGGGCTGAAGGCGACCGAATGGACAATCGTTGCCGACAGCGTTTGCTTCTCGACCAGGTCTTTGTCCGCAATCTCAAAGAGGTAGACATCATCCATCCAGCCGCCCACGGCCAGCATACGCCCGTCGGGGCTGAAAGCCACGCTCTCAACAGCTTCCACCTCGGTCTGGTGGGTCTCCACCCCGTCTTTCACCCACCACAGGCGGACGGTTCCATCTTCGCTCCCTGAAACGAGCTTCTGCCCATCCGGGCTGAACCCGATGCTCCGGACCGCCGCCGTATGCCCTTCCAGCGTGCTCAAGAGGCGACCATCGTTCAAGTTCCACAGGCCGATGGTGTGGTCCTCCCCCGCCGCCGCCACAGTCACCCCATCCGTGCTGAACGCAACGGTCAGTATCGAACTGCCCGTGGGCAGGGTGCGTATCAGGGCACCGGCGGGTTCGTTGGCCTCCAGTTTTTCGGTGGGGGTCCCCGCCGAATCCCCCGTTGTCTCCCCCTGGTTCCCCGAAGCCCCTCCCTGAGCCGCCGGACCGCTTACCTGCAAGGTCTGGGCGGTGACGTGCAAGTGCTGCGCCACGATGGGGCTTTCCTCTGACCCGAGGGGCCGCGTGCCCTTGCCTCCCGATGTCTGGGTATCATCTCCCAGGGGACGGGTGCCGGTGCTGACCCGTTGCAGCACCTTGCGCATCACCGTGGCCGAATCCGGGCGGTTGTCGGGGTTGAGCGACAGGGTGCCTTCGAGCACCGCCGCTATCGAAGCCGGGACGTAGGGGTTCAATTCTTTGATGGGACGCAGCGGGTCATTCTGGTTGTTCAGCAGATTGGCGGCCCGCGTCAGGGCGTCGGCAGGCTTCACCCCGGTCAGGAAGTGGTAGAGGGTTGCCGACAGCGAATAGAGGTCGCTGCGAATATCGGGCTTCGACCCGCGTATCTGTTCCAGGGGGGCGTAGTTGGGGGTATAGCCTTCGATGTTGCCTCGCGCCGTCACCGTGGACATATCCGCCAACCCGCCGCGGGAGAGGCCAAAATCCAGCAAGACAATATCGGCCCGGCCAATGAGCTTCAAGTTCTGTGGCTTGATATCGCGGTGGATTACCGGGGGGGACTGGGAGTGCAGATATTCGAGTGCCCCGAGCAACTGGTCGGCCCATCGCTGCACCCACGGGTAGACCTCCGCGGGGGGGAACTTCCCGCCGCGCCGTTCCATGAGCGTAGAGAGGTCATCCCCGGGGATGTACTCCATCACCAGGAATTGACCGTTTCCTTCAAAAAAATAGTCAAAGACCTTGGGCAGCACCGGGTGGCGCAGGCGGGCCAGCAGTTTGGCTTCGCGCTCAAACGCCTTTTGCATCGAACTATCCGTAAACAGGGTTTCCTTCAGAGCCACCCGCGCATGCAGCCGCTTATCCATGGCTTCATAGACGGACCCCATCCCACCCTGACCAATCTGACGCACAATCTCGTAGCGGTTTTGTAATAGCGTTTTGGGAGCAAGCATGATTCCGTTTCCCTCTGTCTGGGGTGAGCAGTTCCTGGTATTATCTGTGATGTCGAAGCATGAGGGGGCCAGGCAGGGTCCACAACGCTCTGAATGGAAGGAACCCCGGCCCCCTATATATTATCACATGATGAAGGTCTGTATAGCCCATCGTCAGATTCTCCCAACAAACGGTTTCTGCTCATCGGTTCAATGGCGCGGGAAACAGTGGGTTGGGGATGATGTTTTCTCGAAGTATTGCTGGTGATAGGCTTCTGCCCGATAGAACATCGAGGCGGGGACAATTTCAGTCACCACGGAGCGTCCATCGCTCCGCGCCCGCTGGTGCTGCTCTTTCGACGCGCGGGCGACCGTCTCTTGCTCCGGGGTGTGGAAAAATATCACTGACCGGTATTGGGAGCCAACATCCGGCCCCTGGCGGTCCCGCGTGGTCGGGTTGTGGCACGACCAGAATATGTCCAGCAGATCAACATACGAGATGCGCTCCGGGTCGTAGATGACTTCTACGGCTTCGGCGTGGCCGGTCGTGCCGCTGCATACATCCGCGTAGGTCGGGTCTTCGCAGGTGCCTCCCGTGTACCCGACCGACGTTTCCACCACCCCCGGCACCCGCCGAAAGGTCGCTTCAACGCCCCAGAAACAGCCTGCCCCAAACGTCGCCCTTTCTCGGTTTGGTGCGCTCTTTTTTGTGTGTTCTTCGCTCATCTTGCTCCCCCTGGAAACCGGTTCTTTCCAAGAGCTGGTTTCGCTTCAAATCGGGAATCATAATATTCCCATGATACCCTAACTATGGCCTGTTTGGGGGGAATTTTTGCATCCATGTGGCTAGACCGTGATTTCCCGATGCACACGCGACATTCCCCAGGCCACAATGTGCATCGCCCAGGCCAGCAGCGCCAGGGTGCTCAGCATCCCGATACTGGCGGCCCAGCTCTGGGAACGAAACAGCAGCGAAATCCAGACCGGTGCCCCGAGCAACCCCCGCACCAGCAGGGTGAGCAGCAGGAGCGCGGGCAGGACGACAATCACCATACTGTCCCAGGACTGGCGCAGGGTCAGCAGCAGGATGTAGAGGAGCGCCAGCGAGATTAGCGCCGCCATCAGAGCAGAAAGAAACCAGTGGGCGATGCCGAGCGGCAGCACACGGTAGAAATCGTGGTAGTTCCAGATGTTCAGGTTCAGTCCCACCACCTCAATCACCACATGGTACAACAAAAAACCAAGATAGGTGAGGATGGCCGGGAAGTAGCCGGGGAACCACCAGCGGAGGCGGTAGAGGTAGAGCACGACCAGCGCCGGCAGGGGGTAGAACCAGGAAGCAGCGATGATGACCGGTTGGTAGAGCGTGAACCCGAACAGGGTGTAGAAGACCGTCATACTGGAGGCATAGGAACTGCCATAGAGCAGGGGCCAGAGCGGCGATACCACAGAACCAATAGCGCCTGAAACCAGGGTGAGCAGGTAGATCGGGGTTCGCTGGTGCCAGCACAGATAGAGGGCCGCACCCGTGCAGAGAACCGTCAGCAGGCTAATGGCTGCTTCCATAGTCAAGAAACCTCAGAGATCTCGTTTTATGATAGGCAAGATTGTAGCCGATAGCACGGGGAGCGTCAAATCGTCCCCCCTCCCGTTCCGCGTCCTCCCCGTTTCTCCACCAGGTGAATATCCGTCAGACGCATGTGGGAGTCTACGGCCTTGCACATATCGTAGACCGTCAGGGCGGCCACACTCACCGCCGTGAGCGCCTCCATCTCCACCCCCGTCTGACCACGGGTGCGCACGCGGGCTTCAATGACCAGGGCGCTCCGTCCATCCTGACCTTCCTGGCTTTCCTGACCATCCTGACGTTCCTCTCCATAGTGTTCATCGGGGGTCAGGGTCACGGCCACGTGGGTCAGCAGCAGGGGGTGGCAGAGGGGGATGAGGTCGGGGGTGCGTTTGGCGGCCATCACCCCGGCGACGCGGGCCACCGCCAGCACGCTCCCCTTGGCAATCCTATCATCCAGCACCAGGCGCAGCGTCTCCGGCTGCATCACTACCAGGCCGCGGGCGACTGCCTCGCGCTGCGTTTCGGCCTTTGCGTCCACGTCCACCATCCAGGCCGCTCCCTGGTCGTCCAGGTGGGTCAGGCGGGCTTCTTCGTGCTCACTCACTGCCGCGTCACCTCCCAGACCAGGTGGGCCAGTTCTGGCCCGATGAGCTTTTCCATCCCGAGCCGCACCGCCCCGGTCGACCCCGGCAAGCAGAAGATGATGGTCTCCTGGTAGACCCCGGCCACTGCCCGCGAGAGCATCGCCGCGGGGCCAATATCCGCATACGAGAGCATCCGAAACAGCTCGCCAAAGCCGGGGAGACGCTTCTCAAGCAGGGCGTCGAGTGCTTCGAAGGTCTGGTCGCGGCGGGCGATGCCCGTGCCCCCACTGGTGATGATGACCTGACACCCCGCGGCAGCCCATTCCCGCACCGTCGCCACAATGCGGGCCGGGTCGTCGCGGACTAGCTCATAGCAGACAACCGCATGCCCGTCGCGCTCCAGCGCAGCCCGAATCCCCATGCCACTGGTGTCGGTGGCAGCGGTGCGGGTGTCGCTGATGGTCAGGACGCCGCAGCGAATCGGCTGGTTCCCCTGTGCTCGAACCTGTTCGGTATGGGCGTGGTCCCTGGTCATTGCCTCGTCCCTCTCTGGTCATCGTCTCCTCGCGCTCCCCAGACATCTGCTCCTGCTCCTTGCCGAGGCTTGCTTGACGCCCCTGGAGAGCGGTGGTACATTGCCCCCTGTCGGAGAAGCCATGCCACTAAGTATACCCGGAGTTTGCCAG
>DAOTUF010000009.1:0-2448 GCA_034437495.1 Chloroflexaceae bacterium
CCAGAATGTAGCCGAGCAGGAGCGGCTGCCCCAGACGGTGCGCCACCAGACCACCAATCATGGCCGCAACCAGGATAATCACAATATCTGCCGCGATTCCCATATCCCCTCCTTTTCTTCGCTATATTATCTGGTACTATCTGGCACCGGAACGACAAGCGCAGAGACAGACGCGAGCCATTTTCGTGGCTCCCTCTCGTCTCTGCGGTGAAGTTTCAGCTTCCGTGGGCCGCCATCCCGTGGCGTCTTTCCTGTATACTATAGCATGAAGCAGTAACATACCGCAAGGAGGTCTGTATGGACAAAGCGAAAACCCCCGCTCTCATCGACGTGCCTGGTATCCAGGTCGGTCACGCCCACGACGAGGAGGCCATCACCGGCTGCACCGTCGTTCTCACCGCGGCGGGAGCCGTGTGCGGCGTGGATGTGCGTGGGGGCGCACCGGGCACCCGCGAAACCGACCTGCTCAACCCGGTGGCCAGTATCTCCGAAGTCCACAGCGTGCTGCTCTGTGGCGGGAGCGCGTTCGGGGCGGCTGCGGCCACGGGCGTGATGGACTGGCTCCTCGAACACGATATCGGGTATCATATCCAGGTCACACGCGTGCCGCTCGTTCCCGCGGCGGTTATCCTGGACCTGGCCATCGGGCGGTCGGACCGCTGGCCCGACGCCCGGATGGGCTACGACGCCTGTGCCAACGCCCGCACCGCCACGACCGTAGCGGAGGGGTCCGTAGGCGTGGGGATGGGCGCAACCGTAGGCAAGATAGGGAGCATCAAGGCGGCGATGAAAGGCGGGGTCGGCACCTGGGCCGAGATGCTGGCAGACGGAACCATCATCGGGGCGATTGCCGTGTGCAATGCGTTCGGAGACGTGTATGACGAGGCGGGCAACATCCTGGCCGGCGTGCGCGACCTGGAGCAGGGCGGGTTTGCCAACGCGATGCACCTGATGCGCCAGGAAAAAACGCTCCGCGCCCTCAAGCGGTGGCGCAGGGTCCCCAATGAGGCCACGAGCAACACGACGCTGGCGGTGGTGGCGACCGACGCCCGTCTGACCAAAACCGAGGCGACGAAGATGGCCCAGATGGCCCAGGATGGTCTGTCGCGCACCATTCGGCCCGTTCACACCCCCTTCGATGGCGATACCGTCTTTGCGCTCTCGACCGGGCAGCGCGAAGCCCCGGCGCTGGCGGTGCTAGGGAGCGTGGCTGCCGATGTGCTGACGCGGGCTATAGAGCGCTGCGTCACCCAGGCCACGACGATGGGCGGCATACCAGCTCTGCGAGACCTGCAACCATCATGAACATAAAGCACCTTCTTGATACGCTCAACCCGCAGCAGTATGCAGCCGTCACCCCACCACTGGTCGGCGCGGTGCTGGTGCAGGCCGGTGCGGGCACGGGCAAAACTCGCGTGCTCACTCTGCGCATTGCCTACCTCATCGAGCAGGAGCAGGCAACTCCCTCGACCATTCTGGCGCTCACCTTCACCAACAAGGCGGCAAAGGAACTGCGCGAACGGCTGCGCGACCTGCTCGGCCCCCGCAGCCGCGGCCTGACCAGCGGCACCTTCCACGCCATCTGTACCCGTATGCTGCGCGAGGATATCGCCGGGCGCATCGGGAGCTATACCGCCGACTTTACCATCTACGCCGAGGATGAGCAGGTGCAGGTGGCAGCAGAAGCGCTCGACGCTGCCATGGAGCGTCCGCCTGCCCAGATGGAGCCGATAGACCTGCTGCGCCACATCTCCCGCGCCAAGAGCCGCCTGCTCACCCCACGGTTGCTGCTGCGCTTTTCGGGCAGTTCACCGCTGCACAGCTTTGTGGCCGGGTGCTACCGGCGCTACCAGCGCACCCTTGAACGCTCCAACGCGCTCGACTTTGACGACCTGATCTTCCTGGCCCATCGGCTGCTCACCGAGCACCCCGACGTGCTGGAGAAGTACCAGGAGCGCTGGCACCATATCCTGGTAGACGAATATCAGGACACCGACCGCGCACAGCTTGACCTGCTCAAGGTGCTCTACCGCGCCCGGATGGGGACCGGGGCCGTACGTTCCCTCTTCGTCGTGGGCGACGGGATGCAGTCTATCTACGGCTTCCGCAACGCCGACCATACGATTATCGCCAGCTTCCAGCAGGGCGACTTCCCCGATGCGCGGGTCTGCAACCTGACCACCAACTACCGCAGCCGTCAGCCCATTCTCGACGCGGCCTATGCGGTGATTCGCCACAGCACCAGCGTTGCAACGATGGCGCTGCAATCGGCGTCGGCGTCAACCATCCGCGATACCGGCTCGTGCGTGCGGATTATTGACGCAAAGAACGGGCGCGACGAGGCCGAGCACATCGCCCGCTGCATTGGCGAACTGGCAAACGAACGGCGACCGCTGAACACTATCGCCGTTCGTTTGCCAGTTCGCCAATGCAGCGGGCGATGTGCTC
>DAOTUF010000010.1:0-7164 GCA_034437495.1 Chloroflexaceae bacterium
GGTTTGCTGGTTTTCCCGCCGTAAGGCGAAAAACCAGCACAGGACGACATGGTGGAACGTTTGGAGAAAAGAAAGGAGGACGGCGGCGCTTCCTCCACCCGCTCAAGCAGGTGGTTTCCTGCGCCGCCATTTCTATGAAGAACCAGCAAGGTTTTTTCCGTCGGTTTTCTCGGTCCTTTATCTGTTTTCTCGGTGTCATTGTTCTCATCGTTTCTACTTTTGGCCTTTCCCCGAACCCCTCACTCCCCTCCGTCCGGACCGCCGCGGCTGAGACCCCCGGAGCCGAACTGTCGGTGCAGCCCACCACCGCCAGTGACGCGGAAAATCCCCCCACTACGGCGCTCACCAGCAACAACATCCGCGTGAGCTTCGTGGCGCAGCAAGACAACGGCGATGCGACGGCAAGCTGGGTCTACGAAGTCGAAGCAATGGACGATGCGCAGGATTTGAGCAACTGGGTGCTGGAAATGCCCGGCTGCACCGTCCAGGATGCTACCCCGCAGCCCTATGAGGAGGTCAACCCCGACCCGAACAGCCAGTTGAACGGGATCAAGTGGGAAACCACCGATGATTTCACCACCGGGATGTTCACCGTCACGCTGGAAATGTCGCCGACCACGGGCATGTCCCCCACGATGGGGTTGGTGCGGGTTGCCACAAAAGCGCCCGACGTGGCGTATGCAGAGATTGCCGGGCCAGTCTGTGAGGAAAAAGCCGACGAACCCGAAGCGCCAGTCGAACCGCCTGTCACCAACACCACCGACAACCGCTTCCGCATTACGCTGGCGGACTGGAAGCGCCACAAGGATGGAACCACAGAGTGGACCTACGAAGTAGCCGAACACTATGGTTCGGCAGACCTGAGCAACTGGGTGCTAGAAATGCCCGGCTGCACCCTGGTGGACGCCAAGCCGAAGGAGTACGAAGTTGTCAACCCCGACTCGGAGACGGGATTGTACGGTGTCAAGTGGACGACCAAACGCAGTTTCAAGAAGGAACGGTTCTCTGTGAAGGTTGCCGAGGCAACGACCTTCGGGTTGGTCACTGTCGCGGCCACTGGCACGGAGGTGGGCTATGCGGAAATCGCCGGGCCGCGCTGCGATGGTATCGTTGCTCCGCCTCGATCCATCGGCACGGTGATGCTCTTTGGCGGTTCTGGTTTCGATGATGGAGAATCGGTCGAAATCTGGGTCGAGTATACACTCAAGAAGCACAAACACAAAAAATATAAACTCTACCTGCCTGCCAGATTCGCGCTGCACGGTTCGTTCAAGTTCCGGGCGCTGCTGAACATCCCCGGTTCATACGTGGTTTATGCCAAAGGCAAGAAAAGCAAGAAGATGGTGAGCAAGAAGTTTGTGGTTGCCTACACCACGGTCGATGTTCCCCCGGTTGACCCGTCGCCTCCGTCCGAGGCCAATCGGTGCTCAACCTCGACCTACTACGCCCAGTATTTCGGGAACAAAAACCTGATCGGAGCAGTGAGCACCTCCGGGTGTGAGAGCGGAACCCTGCTCCATGGGTGGGAATTCGGGTCTCCGTTCGGTGGCAGCGGCGATGAATTTTCGGTCCGCTGGACCGCAAAGACCAAATTCAAACCGGGTCGGCACCGCGTCCGCCTGATGGTTGATGACGGGGTGCGTATCTCCATCAATGGAAAGGCCGTCTTTAGCAGTTGGCACCTGAACCCCTCCAGTGTCTACGAGTGCGATTTCTTTATCCCCGTTGAAGCCGACTACAACGTGAAGGTCGAGTATTTCGAGAATTACCATGTTGCCGCGCTCAAGGCCCACTGGTGCCCGCCGAAGAAGCATTGTCCGATTCTGGTCCATCCATCGCTTGGCTACCGTGATGACGACGATGATGATGACGACGACGACGACGATGATGATGGCGACGATATGATGGCGCTCCAGGCGGAGGAAGCGCTGCTGGCCTCCGGGGTTCGCTCCGCTCCCGTGACCGATTGGGATACCGCTCCGGGACCGGGGTGGGTCAGCGACCTGAGCGACCTGGCTGGTGAAAACCAGGTCTATCTTCCCCTCATGACCCGCTAATCTTTCGCGGTCCTTTCCCCAGTCCCCTGTCTTCAGGACTGGGAGGGACAAGGGATATCGGCCATCCACCTCCCGTGGGTTTGACGCCTGCGGGAGGTGATGCTTGCTCGAAGCGATGAAAAAGCACGGGTTTTTTCTGACGATACTCGCGATACTCGCATGGATGAAACAGTCGCCGGTCCACGCCGCGGGGGTTGCCAGCCTCCTGGTCACGGTGGTCTATCTCTGCCTTCCCTTTGTGCTGCCGCTGCCTCCGGGCATGACGATGACCAACGGCGACGAACCTCACTATCTGCTCCTGGCCCACAGCCTGGCCCACGACCACGATGTCGACCTGGTGAACAACTACGAGCAGCATGACTATCGCCGCTTCGGACACCAGGAGATAGACCCGCACCTGATTTCCTACCATGGTCGGCTCATCTCCGGCCACCTGATGCCCGGGGTGCCGATGGCTATTCTTCCCGCCTACTGGCTGGCGGGATATGCGGGGGTGGTGGCCTTCCTGAGCCTGCTCATGGGGGTGGGGGTTTTTTGCCTCTTCCGGTCGGTGCAGGTCTCGGTGCCCGGTCCCATCGCCGCTGGCAGCGTGCTGTTCTTTGCCCTGACCTATCCGCTCATCATCTACAGCCACCAGGTCTTCCCCGAAACCATCGCGTTCCCCCTCGTCGCGTTTGTCCTGTTCCAGACGCTTGCCCCACCTCACACCCCTCGCACCCCTCGGAGCTACCCCGTGCGCAGCCTGTCGGTCGGGTGTGCTCTGGCATTTCTGCCCCATCTCCACTACAAGCTTGCCCCGACTGCGGCGCTGCTCTTTGGCTTCTTTCTCTGGAAGCACCGCACTGCCCTTCGGTGCGTGCTCGGGTGGGGGTTGCCGCCGCTTATTGTCTCCGGGGTGCTGTTTGTGGGGTGGCTCTCGGCGCTGGTGGGCGACCTCTCGCCAGCGGTCTTTCTGGCTCCGCTCGGCGGGACGTTTATGGATACCCATTCCCTCGTTGATGGGATTCTGGGGCTGTTCTTCGACCAGGAATACGGACTATTTATGTATGCTCCCCTGCTGGTCACAGCGCTGGCGGGGGGGTGGCTGCTGTGGCGAGACCAGGCCACGCGGGGCGACCTGGTATTCATGCTCCTGGTCTACGCAAACCTGCATGTTCTGAGTGCAGGCTACCAGATGTGGTATGGGGGGCTGTCGCCCGTGCCGCGCTACCTTATCCCGGTGCTGCCCATTCTGGTCATCTGGGCAGCGCGTGCGCTCACGGTCTGTTGGGAAGGGGGGGCGCGGCTTCCGTTGGTGCTCCTGGCGGCGCTGCAGGGCGGTATCACGCTGCTCATTCTGCACAACCGCCTGCTGATGTTCGGCTACGAAATCGGGACGAATACGATTTTGCGGGAGGTGTTTCATGCGCACGTCCTGACCGCGTGGCTGCCCTCGCTCATTGGCACCCCGACTGCGGCGGAGTATGGGCGGCTGGCGCTGCTGGTGGGCGGCCTGCTCCTCTTCTGGGGTAGCTGCCCTCGCCACCGGCATGAGGTATAATGACCCCCGGACCAGGACCCGGCTTCCTTCGGGTAATCGGGTCCCGGCGTACCCAATCAATACGGTGGCATGATTGCAAACTGCTGGAGGAGGCACGGGACTATGAGCTACAGGGCCACGGGGAGTCCCCCGTTTATCAATGTGAAGCTGTCCATTGCAGAATGGAACGAGTATGTCACGACCTACGACTTCGGGAGCATCCCGCCGAGCCGGGTCGTGCTGCACCATACCTGGAAACCGCGGGTCGCGGACTGGCGCGGACTGGCGTCGATGAAGGGGATGCAAGCCTACTACCGCAGCCTCGGTTGGAGCGCAGCCCCCCACCTCTACGTTGCCCCGGACGGGATATGGCTGGCCACCCCCATGCGCGAGGTGGGTATCCACGCCGGGGAGGGGAATTCGGGCTACTGGAACAATGGCAAGTGGACCTACTCTATCGGGCTTGAGATGGTGGGCGACTACGACCACAAGCGCCCGAGCGGAGCCGTGTGGGACCACGCAAAGGCAGTGATGGGGGGGCTTTCAAAGCGGCTCAACATTTCGCCGCGCCAACTCATCTACTTTCACCGGGACTTCAGCACCAAGAGCTGCCCCGGCTGGGCCGTGACCAAGGAGTGGGTGTGGGGCGAGGTCGAAGCCTGGGTCAACAACGAGCGACCACCTGCTCCCCCACCCCCCGGGGAGATTGGCACCCCCACGCCGAGCGAGGAAGAGTTGATGGAAAGCCTGCTGAACGAGAGCTACAAGCGGGGCGGGGGGTATTCGAGTGAGTGGGCGTTTCACCAGGTTGCGGTGAAGCAGGGGATGGGCGTGCCGCTGGCAAAGAGCACCCGCGTCAAGGTCGGCGGCAAGGAATATAGCTATCAGCCGTTTGCCCGCGACACGCTCTACAACGAGGTGCCCCACTGGGGGGATGTGAAGCTCCTGAGTGACCTGCTCGGGGGGAGCATCCCCGCCGGCGGTCTGGGGCGGGTGCTGCTGGACGCCACCTACCAGGCTGGTGGCACGACCCTGCACCCCAACTGGGCCTTCCATCAGTACGCCCTGAGCGCGAAGCTCGGCCCCCCCATTGGCGCAAGCAAGCAGATAACCGTGGATGGGGTCTCCTATGCCTACCAGCCATTTGCCGTAGACACGCTCTACAATGTGGTGCCGAAGTGGAGCGAAATCCAGTTGTTGAGCCGGTTGAGCCAGGAGACCGACCCGGCAAAGGTGCGGCTGCGCGAAGCGCTGCTCAAGGCTATCTACCAGGCCGGGGGCGCAACCTACCACCCGGAGTGGGCGTTTCACCAGATTGCCCGCACCCTGGACAACGGCGCGGGCATCGGGACGCCGCTGTCGGAGTCCTACCAGGTGAGCGTGGGCGGGAAGAACTACGCCCTCCAGGTCTATGCTCTGGACACGCTCTACAACGAGGTTCCCCACTGGAGCGAGGTGAAGCGGCTCAGAGACCTGACCCGGACCGACCGTATGCCATCGTTTGCCCTCTCCTTCTCTCCTGAGCCGGTGAGCTTCGGGGTGTCCCAGGATGCCACCTGGAAGCCACCCGCCGAAGTATCCTACCACATCATCCGCTATGCTCCCCCCTCGGCCTCGCGCAGCAGCCGCGACGGAGCGAAGGTCTCGATGGTCATCATCCACGGCGACACCTCCCCCCCGAAAGTAGCCCTCGAACGAATGGCTGCGATTGGGGTGCAGGGGTCGCCCCACTACTACCTCACCCTGGATGGCACTATCTACCAGCTCGTGGACGAGCAGGATGCATCCTGGCACAGCGGGATGGCCACGCTCGGCGGGCTGTGGTTCGACACAAACCGCCTCAGTATCGGCATTGCCCTTCAGCGGGTACCCCTCTCGCTGGAAGATGGCGAAGACCTGGGGGAGCCGGTCGAGGAGAACCCCCATGCGCAGATAGATGCCCTGCGCTGGCTGCTGCGCGACCTGGTGCGGCGATATCGCCTCTCGCCAGATGATGTGGTGCTGGCGGACAGTCTGGTCAGCAGTGTGGAGACCATACCGGGAGCGCTGCTCCTCACGGAGGTGTTCGAACGGGAGGCATAGTATCCCCCCTGTCTGCCCAAAGAGAGCAGACAGGGGGGAGCGGGTCCCGCCGGCATGACGCATCATGCTAGCTATTTGACAGACATAATAATGCATGATAGAGTCTGATGGCATTTTTGCCCATTTTCTGGTTGACCAGAGCCAGGACCACGGATAAAGAGGTGCCTGGACGTCTTTCAAGGGGGATACAAACGATGGAGAGAGACACACATCAGCCGGAGACACACGACGCGGGAAACCCGTACGATATTATCATTATTGGAGCCGGACCCGCTGGACTGTTCGGGACGTTCTATGCAGGGATGCGCCATATGAGCACCCTGCTTATCGACGCGCTGCCAGAGATGGGGGGGCAGCTTATCGCGCTCTACCCGGAGAAGTACATCTACGACGTGCCGGGCTTTCCCAAAATTCTGGCCAGAGACCTGGTGCAGAATCTCGTGGAACAGGCCCTTCAGTACCACCCGACGATTCGGATGGGCGAGCAAGTAACGACCTTGCGCCACGCCGATGCCGATCAACAGGTGCTCGAAGTGATTACCACCCGCGGCACCTACTATGGCCGGTCGGTGCTCATCGCCGTGGGGGTAGGAGCCTTTGCCCCCAACAAACTGCCCATCCCAGGGATAGAGGAATTTGAGGGGCGGGGAGTCTACTATTTTGTCAAGGAAAAAAGCATCTTCGAGGACAAACAGGTGCTCATTGTCGGGGGCGGAGATAGCGCGGTAGACTGGGCGCTGGACCTGCACGAACGCGCCCGCAAGGTCACGCTCATCCACCGCCGCGAGGGGTTTCGCGCCCACGAATCCAGCGTTCAGGCGTTGCAGGCGTCTCCCGTCGATGTCAAGGTGTTCTACGAACTGCGCGGTATCTATGGCAATGGGCAGGTCGAACGGGCAACGATTATCAACAACCAGACCCAGGAGACCGAGGATATTGAGGTGGACGCGGTGCTGCTGAGCCTGGGGTTCAAGGCGAACCTCGGGCCGATGAAGGAGTGGGGCATCCCCATTGACAAGCGGACCATACCAGTTGACCGCAACCAGGCCACGCCGATGCGGGGGGTGTTTGCGGCGGGTGATATCGCCGGCACCACGGTGAAGCTCGACCTGATTACCGTCGGGTTCGCCCAGGCCGCGATTGCGGTCAATAGCGCCAAGACCTTTGTTGACCCGGAAGCGAAGCTCTTCGCGGGTCACAGCAGTTCGATGAGCGTATAGGGGTAGCAGTAGGAAAAGAGGAAGAGGGGAACAAAGAAGACGAAGAAAGAGCACCGGGGGAGGAGTGGGGACCGTGGCGGTGCTTGCCCCTCCCCAGGCTTTCCGGATGATTCATACGGTCTCGAAAACCCAAAGGTAGAGAAAACTGGTTATGCAGTGCAATACCTTCGCCAATTATTTGGGGGTCAGGTCAGCAGGGAGCGGATGGATACGCCCCATCCCCGTGAGCTGCGCCAGGATCCGGTGCAATAAACTCGGCTCTGGTTTTTCCGGAAGGAGTTTTATC
>DAOTUF010000011.1:0-6909 GCA_034437495.1 Chloroflexaceae bacterium
GCTTCTTTGCGGAAGCCTGTGGTCGGGCCGCCTCCGCCGGCCTCCCCCTGCTGCTGTGGGAAGGCGCGACGATGGGCAAACAGGAGGGGGAGCAGGAGGAGCAGGAAGAGCAAGGGAAGCAGGAGAAGCAGGAGGCCACCCCTTCGCTGCGCTCGGTGCTTCGTTCCAACGCGGCGGTCCGGGAGGTGGCGGTATTGAGCGGGCCGGAGGGTGGGTTTGCGCCCGAAGAACTGACAACCGCCCGAAATCATGCTATCATACCTGTGTCCCTCGGGCCGCGTCTTCTGCGTGCTGAGACAGCCCCGATTGTTGCCGCCGCTGCCATTTTCTACGAACTGGAGGAATAAGACACACCCTATGATTCGTATCACTCAGGCGTTCCTGATAGGGACCATTGCCGTCTGCCTGACCGCGATGGGCGCGTTTGCCGGGGGGTGGAAGCTGGCCTATGAACTCAACCGCGAGCAGGTACAAAGTATCCTGCACCCGGTCGCCGCCGAAAGCGGGGAAGACACCCCCGCCAACCCCTCAGCCAGTGGTCAGTTTGATATCTACTGGCGGGTGTGGAGCCTGGTCTACGACGAGTTTTATCGCACCGAACCCCTGGACCAGCGGCAGATGGTCTATGGCTCCATCCGGGGGATGCTCCAGTCCCTTGGCGACGAATATACCATCTTTGAGGAACCCAGAGCCGCCGAACGAACCCGAGAATCTATGCGCGGCTCCTTTGAGGGCATCGGGGTGCTTATCCAGCTTCAAGACGGGGAACTGGTCATCGCCAAACCCCTGAAGAAGTCCCCCGCGCTCAAGGCCGGCCTTCAGCGCGACGATATCATTGTCCGGGTTGAAGGGGAAGAGGTTTCGGCGCTCATCGCAGGGCTTGAATCATCCGAAGCCCTCCAGGTGGTCTCCGATAAGATTCGCGGCCCGCGGGGAAGCACCGTCCACCTGACCATTCGCCGCCCCGCCGACCACACTGGCGATACCAGCGATGCCAGCGATGCCACGTTTGAAGTGGACATTGTGCGCGACGTGGTGCCGCTGATTAGCGTCAATGCCCAGATGCTCCCCGACCAACTCGCCTACATCCAGATTACCGAGTTTACCAACACCACCCCGCAGGAGTTTGCCGAGGCGCTGGACGAACTCCTCCCCCAGAACCCCACCGGCCTGGTCCTCGACCTGCGCAACAACGCCGGGGGTGTCTTGCAGGCCGCCCGTGAAATTCTCGGGTTTTTCTATGAAGGAACCGCCCTCTACGAGGAGCATGGTGAAGGGACCGTCGAGCAAATGGGCACGCTCCGCGACCCCGACAGCCCCCGCGTCCCGCAGACCATGCCGCTGGTGGTGCTGGTGAACGAAAACTCCGCCAGTGCCGCAGAGATTGTTGCGGGGGCGCTGGACGAACGCTTTCCGACCGCCACGCTGCTTGGCACCCCCACCTTTGGCAAAGGCTCGGTGCAAAACGTCCACAAGCTGAGCGACGGGAGCAGCGTACGGATTACCATTGCCCGCTGGCTCACCCCCGACCAGCAAGAAATCCATGGGGTGGGCATCGCGCCGGACCATCTGGTGGCTGCGGCCCCGGGGACGGAAGTCGCGTACGCGGTCCCCTGTGTCGGTGATACGCTCCCACCCGAAGGTCAGGACACATGCAGCGATGCGCAGCTTGCGTGGGGCATGCGCTTCCTGGTTGATGAGGAGATACCCCCGACCCTGACGCCCACCCCGCTCCCCTGAGCAGCGCAGGCCCCGGCAACCAGCAACCAGTAACCAGTAACCAGAGACCAGTCACGTGAAATGAAATGATACGCAAAATCCATGCATGCCTGGTTATCGCCATCATCGTAGGAACCGTGGCAGCAGCAGCCTTTGTGGGAGGGTGGACCTTCTCCCGCGAACTGGACCGCCAGTCACTCAGCGGGATACGGTTCGACCCCAACCGCACCGCCCAGGACCGCACCCCTCCCGAAGCACAGGGAGACTTTGCCGTCTTCTGGGAAGTGTGGGAACTGGTGCATCACGAGTTCTACCGCCCCGAGCCGCTCAACCAGCGACAGATGGTCTACGGTGCTATCCGGGGTATGCTCCACTCGCTCGGGGATGAGTATACCAGTTTTGAAGAGCCGAAGATTGCCCGCAAGACCCGCGAATCGATTCAAGGCTCGTTCGAGGGGGTAGGGGTCATCGTTGGTATTCAGGAAGGGGAGGCCGTGGTTGCCGGGGCCTTGCAAGGGTCGCCCGCCTTCGAAGCCGGCCTGCAAAGTGGCGATATCATCCTTGAAGTCAACGGCACCCCGGTAGCTGCGGTCATCCAGGGGCTTGGCGCTGATGAAGCCCTGGACGAAGTGACGAGCATGATTCGCGGCCCACGCGAAAGTATCGTCCATCTGATACTGCGGCGTCCGTCTGTGCTTGCATCTGCGTCCCCCTCTGAAACGGAAGCTGAGACGGAACCATTCGAGGTATCCCTCAAGCGCACCTTCACCACAACCGCCACGGTGAAGGTCGTCCGCGAGACCGAGCCGACCACCGACACCGATACCCTCGCCGCCCAGGCAACCCCCGAGGCAGAGGTCATTGCGGGGGTCGCAGGCGAGGATGCGGAGGGAGAGGGAACGGGCACCACCGAGCCGGGCGACCAGCCGGTGGAAATCCTTACCACCACGCTGGAAGCCAATGTCGAGCTTGCCCGCGATGCCACGCCGCTGGTCAACATCACCATGCGGATGCTCAATGACGAGATTGCCTATCTCCAGATTATCGACTTCAACAACAAAACCCCCGAAGAACTGGACAAGGCAATCGTGGCGCTCCGCGACCACTCCCCCGCCGCGCTCATCCTCGACCTGCGCGGCAACCGAGGCGGGGTGATAGAATCATCTCAAGGAGTGCTCGGGCGCTTCTACGAGGGAACAGCCCTCTACGAGGCGAACAACCGCGGGGATTACCGCGAATACCCGACCATCGCAAGCCCGGACCACCTCATGATGCCTGACCTGCCGATGGTCGTGCTCATCGATGAGTACACGGCGAGTGCTGCGGAGATTGTCGCCGGGGCGCTGCGCGAACAACGCCCGAACACCATCCTGGTGGGTCGCCGCACCTTCGGCAAAGGGTCCGTACAAAATATCCACTGGCTCCCGGACGGAAGCAGTGTCCGGATTACAGTTGCCCACCTCTTCACCCCTGGCAAAAACGAAATCCACGACCGCGGCATCGCGCCAGACCACCCCGTCGCAGCCCCCTCCGACCCGCCCAACCCGGACGATGCGATGCCGTGTGTTGGCGGTCGCCAACCTGCCGAAGGGCAGAATGACTGCATTGATGGTCCCCTTTCGATGGGGGTGCGGCTCCTGACGGTCCAACTCCTCAGCGGTCAGGCGGACTCCTGAGCCAGTTGGTAGGCCGTGACCACCTGCTGGAGCGACTGCGAGAGAGCATGCAAATCGCGGGCAATCTGTTCGGCACGGCGGGTACTCTCCTGCGCCTGTGCGGTCGCCTGCTGGATAGATACCATGGCCTGCTCCACCTGTCGCATCCCCACCATCTGCTGCTGCGCGGTCGCGGCAATCTGAATATTGGACTGCGACCCGCTCTCCACCTCCGCCGCAATGCGGTGGATGACCTGCCCGGCATCGTTGGCCAGCCGGGTTCCCATCTCGACCCGCTTGGTGCCCTCTTCGGTAGACATCACGGCGGTGTTCGTGGCCCGCTGGATCTCCCCCAGAATATCTTGCACCTGCACCGTGGCCTGCTTGCTCCGTTCCGCCAGTTCGCGCACGTGCTGCGCGACCACGGCAAAGCTCTTCCCCTGCTCCCCCGCCCGCGCCGCCTCAATCGCCGCATTCAGCGCCAGCAAGTTGCTCTGGTCGGCAATCTCCCCCACCGTCGTGATGATGGCCCCGATAGCCTGGGTGCGTTCGGCCAGCGCAAGAATAGTGTGGGCAATATCCCCCACCTGCTCCCGAATCTGGTTCATCCCCCGCACCGTCTCCTCCACGCTCTGCGTGCCCTGGCGGGCAATCAACAGAGCCGACTGACTTTCCTGGGCCACAAGCGTTGCCTGCTGCGTCGTTTGCAGCGCCATATTCTTGACCTCTTCAATGGTCGTGGTGGTCTGGGTGATAGCCGACAGTTGCTCCGTCGTACCGGCGGCCTGGTGGGTCGTCACTTCGAGGATATCGGTAGAGGCTGACAGGATATCCCCCGACGCCTGCCGAATCCGGCGGGCCATCTCACTCAACCGTTCAACCATCCCATTCAGGTTGCCCCCCAGTCTGACCAGCGGGTCATCCGCCCGGGCAGATGGGAGGGAAGGCAAGGGGGCGAGGGAGGCGGGCGTCTCCGATGGCTTGCCCTCCCCACCGCCGTTTTCTGCCAGCGAGAGGCGGTCCGAGAGGTCGCCAGAAGAAACCTGCTCAATAAACGCCAGATATCGGTCAACCATCCTTTCCAGATGGGTGCGCATCTGGCGTTCCGTTTCGACCACCCGAGCAGCACGTTCGCTGGCCTCCTGCTCCGCGGCAATCCGCTGGACAATCTCCTCGTGGGCCTGCTGCGACTGGCGCAGGAGAGTTTCCTGCCCGATGACAATCAGGCGGATAATCACCGTTCCGACCGAAAAGGCCGAAACGCCAAAAAGAATCACCATGGCCAGAGCAACCACCGGGTTCAGCGGCGCAAACCAGCCGGGCAGGTTGAGCGCAACGAGGGTGATATCCAGCGTGAACGCCAGAAGCGACCCGCCGGCCACCCAGTGCCCCCCCCGGTCGCTAAGCAGCATGTACCCCATCGTAACGGAGATAACATGCCCCACCACCACCGCTGCCAGCACCTCCGGTATCAGCAGCGGCATGGTCGTGACCATAACCACCCATGCGCCCAGGAAGATCGAGGTCCCGAGCAGGGCACGGGACCGTCTGAGGAAAAAGGGATACAGCCCGGAGCCAAGCACAATCAGCCCCAGGGGGACCGTCATAGCGATAATCTGAACAGAGTGGCGAAAAAAGACCCACACCACCAGGGCCAGCACCAGCACAACGATAGCCCCTATCATCAGGGAGCGGGCCATATTCAGCCCGAAGTGGGAGCGGTAGGTGTGGATTCGCATCTCCTGCGAAGCGGCATTCCTGGAATGATCTGACATTGACCCTCACCTTCATGTTCACAGTGGAACCATCATACCACAAAACGACTGTGTTTCCTGAACAAACGAAGCGCTCCATGCTGGTATGCTGATCTGGTATACTGAGCGCCATGCGTATCCTCTATCTTGCTCACGGTATCCCCGTGCCCGGTCATCTGGGAGGCTCCACCCACGCCCGCGAAGTGGCGCGGGGGTTGGCGCAGCGCGGCCACACCGTTCACCTGGTTGCTGCAAGCCCCGACGGGGCCGGGTGGCGGGGATTGGCCCCCCTGGTCCGCCCGGTCTCCCGCATGCTCGACGGGTTTCACCTGCACCACCAGGATATCCCCAAAGCGCTTGGTTGGCTCGCCACCCCGCTGGTGCTGCGGCTCGCCAGGGCGCTGCGCCCGGACGTCATCATGGAGCGCTACTACAACTTCTGCGGGGCCGGGGTATGGGTGGCCCACCACCTGGCGCTTCCCTGCCTGCTCGAAGTGAACGCCCTGGTCGTGGACCCACCTGCCGTGCCCAAACGCCGCATTGACGATGCCCTGGGCGGACCAATGCGCCGGTGGGCAACCACCCAGTGCCGCTGGGCCGACCGCATCGTGACCCCCCTGCACACCACCATCCCCCCCGAGATACCCCGCCACAAGATTGTCGAACTGCCGTGGGGAGCGGATGTCGAGCGCTTTGCGGCCTGCCCGGGGGTCCGCGTTCCTCCCCCGGACCAGAACCGCGACCACGACCCACCCACCGCGCTCTTTCTCGGCTCGTTTCGGGCGTGGCACGGCGTCGTTGACATGGTTCGGGCCGCGGTTTTGCTGCGGGAGCAGGGCTATGATTACCGCTTCGTGCTAGTTGGCGACGGCCCCGAACGGTCCGCAGCCGAACGCCTGGCCCACCCCTGGTCAGCGTCCGGGGCTATCCGCTTTCTGGGAGCCATCCCCTACGAACAGGTGCCGGCGGTGCTTGCCCAGGCAACGGTCGGTGTGGCCCCCTTCACCACCCGCCCTCACCCGGCGCTCCGGGCCGCGGGGTTCTTCTGGTCGCCGCTCAAAGTCTACGAATATATGGCGGCCAGCCTGCCCGTGGTCACAACCGACCTGCCTCCCCTCAACACCATCATCCGTGACGGGCAGGAAGGCGTACTGTTCCGCGAAGATGACAGCGCGGACCTGGCCCGCGCCATCGTGCGGGTGCTGGCACACCCCCGGACCGCGCAGGAAATGGGCAGACGAGCGCGGGCGCGGGTGGTGGCGCACTACTCCTGGCAGCGCCATTGTGCCGAACTGGACCACCTGATAGCGACCATGCGCAGTGCGCCAGTTTCTCGCCACCGCCGGTAGCTGGTAGGGAATCCCTCTAGAACGTTCCCACAACTGCCAGACATGTGATATACTAGAGAACGTTGACCAACGTACCACTGCTGCGAGACATGCATCAGGATAACTTCTGCATCTGGTTTCGATGCGCTCGGCAGAACTTCATTCGCTCTGGAGGGAACGGTGTACGTTGTCATACACCGCACTGACTAAAGTCAGGCGGCTTGCACGCTCCGGCGAGGAAGCCGGGTATGACCAGACCTGGCCTTTCGAGGCTCCGTTCAGCCGGTCACGATACCCGGGGGTACGTGAGCCAGCCCCGGGCTTCTATCGCTGGTGGTTAACCAGGCCAACGCGGAATGGCCCGTGCTGCCAGCATGACAAGCCGGTTGAACATGGTCGAGGCTCACGTGACCGCCGCAAGGCGAGTGGGTTTGCTGGTTTTCCCGCCGTAAG
>DAOTUF010000012.1:0-3040 GCA_034437495.1 Chloroflexaceae bacterium
GGGGCGGGTGGGGGTGGGGGCCGCGCTTCCTGACCCCCCTGATGCCCTTTCTGGTGCTGCCCCTGGGCACCCTGCTGTGCCGGCGTCTCTGGCAATCCCTCATCATCGGCCTGTTGCTGCCCCTTTCTCTTGCGGTGAACATGATGGGGATTCTGGTGGATTTTAACGTTTATATCCGTGACATCACCCGAGGTATCAGAGCGCGCGAAATGATCTACCTGTTCCAGCCAGCATATTCACCCCTTCTGGGGCACCTCAAGCACTTTGACCCGACGACCATCCCCATCGTCAGCTTTGACCTTTACCAGTCGCACACGGGCTTTCCGCACGATGCGGCACCGCTCGTCTCAGCCAGCTTTGTGCTGCTCACCGCTGGCGCACTGGCTGGACTGTGGCGGTCAATCAATCGCCATCGCCATTGCAAGCGCAACCTGAACCTTCCGGAGTACACCCAACAGAGATACCCATGAGAGATAGCACCCGCCCCCAACGTCATCGTATACGCCTTCGGTTTGCCCTGTTTCTCCTGCTCCTGGCGCTCGTGTTGACTACCCTCAGCCTGCCGCCGGTCCCGGCCCCACCCACGGCCAGCGTCAGCGCCAGTGATACCCTTCCCTGGCAAGACAAAAGCAGCCCCTTCGGGGTCGTTGCCACGGTCGCCAACCGCGTACGCGACGATGAGATTGATACGATGGTAGCGCTCATGCGCGAAGCAGGGGTCCAGTGGCAGCGCGAGGAAATCTTCTGGGACCGCGTCCAGCAGTGGCCCGGCGGCCCCTTCACCTGGAGCGGCAACGAGGGGGGATTTTTCAACTACGACCACGCCATTGGCGCACAGGTCGCCGCGGGCATCCAGGTCCTGGGGTTGCTCGACTACGGGCCGGCCTGGTTTCAGGGGACCGGGGCCCCGCTCGACGCCTGGATTGACGACTGGTATCAGTTCGTCTATGCGGCGGTTGCCCGCTATGGCCGCGACCGTGGGTGGATCAAGCACTGGGAACTCTGGAACGAACCCAACGTGCGCGAAGCTGGCTACGAAATCGGTCTCCACCGTGCCGAAGACTTCGTGCGCCTGCTCAAGGTGGGGCGGGCCGCGGCCAGAGCCGCCGACCCGGAAGCCGTCATTGTGATGGGCGGTATCTCCGGTATTCTGGAGCGCACCGAACCGTACAACTACGATTGTTTCGACTACTTTGACCAGGTAGGTAGGGCGGGAGGCTGGCAATACGTGGACATCCTGGCCTTCCACATCTACCAACCGCACCCCCCCGAGGTCCCCTTCCGTCGCTACCACCGCGTCGCCAACGTGCGCGGCGAACTCCACCACCTCGATACCCTGCTCCGGCGCTACGGCCCCAAGCCGGTCTGGATAACTGAATTTGGCTGGTCAACCAACACCGTCTGGCCGGGGGTGAGCCTCTACGACCAGGCGTTCTTTCTGGTCCGGGCCTACCTGCTCACCCTTGCCCACCCGAGCGTCGAAAAATTCTTCTGGTACAACTTCCGAAATGATATCTGGCCCGACACCCCCTACGACCAACCTGCCTATGACCGGAGCGAACTGAACTACCACTTCGGCCTGCTCCGCCGCACCTACCCCCTCGACCCCGCCACTCCCCACCTGCGCAAGCCCTCGTTTCTGGCCTTTCGTGCCATGACCGATATCCTCCATGGCCTCGAACTCCAGACGGTCATCAACGAAGGGGCCTCCGGCATCTACTGGTATCGGTTTGGCGACCGGCGGCAGCGGGTGGACGTGCTCTGGCACCTGCACCAGACCGCCCCCACCATCACCATCGTCTGCGGGTGCCGCGAAGCGCTCGTCAGAACGTGGAGCGGCTACGTTCGGCAAATCATCACCACCCGCGATGGGACCATCACCCTGCCGCTCGATACGACGGGGGTCCCGCTCTACCTGGTCTACGACCCCCCGCCTGCTCGCAATGGACGCTTCTTTGAAGCCACGGGGCACACCCTGCGCGGAGCCTTCTTCCATTTCTGGCACACCAATGGCGGAGGAGACCGGTTTGGCTCCCCCATCACGGAAGAACTCCTGGAGCCAGACGCTACCACCGGTCGTCCCCACCCGGTCCAGTACTTTGAACGGGCCCGTTTCGAACGGTTCCCTGAACTTCAGGGCACTCCCAATGCTATTCACTTCGAAGAAGTGGAACAGGACTGGCCCGAAGGGAGATGAAGGTGAGGAAAAAAGCAGCAATATCCTGGCAAAACGAGAACCGCAACCGGCACGAGAAAAAGATCGAAGAGGGGGGAAATCCCCTTACCATCAAAGCGATGCATCCCCCTCCTCCCCCTCGAAATAGGCCCGGACCCGGCCCTCAAGCTCCTCAAAGTCAAAGGGCTTGGCAATATACTCGTTTGCCCCAAGATTAAGCGCCATTCGTTCCGTGTCAGGGGTCCCATAGGCCGTAACCATAATCACATAGACATTGTTCGATTTCTCTCGCAGCTCCTTCACCAGTTCCATCCCCCCCATCCGCGGCATATTCATATCGGTGATGATGAGGTCACACTTCTGTTCATTGAACCGCGTAAGGGCCACTACCCCATCCTCAGCTTCAAGGACATGATAGCCGCTGTTGGTCAGAAGAAAACTATACAGACGACGGATCGCCGGATCGTCTTCAACGATCATGACAGTTGGTTCCGTGTTCTCTGTCAACGCTATGTCCCCTTCCTGGCAGCTCTCAAAAAGAGAACCATAATGAATCTGGGTATCGTTTTGTTACCCTCTTTGCTTTTCCTCACCGAAATCTTGCGCGGAGGAAACCACGCTCCTCTTTTCTTTTTCTCCAACCATTCCACAACGTCGTCCTGGGCTGGTTTTTCGCCTTACGGCGGGAAAACCAGCAAACCCACTCGCCTTGCGGCGGTCACGTGAGCCTCGACGATGTTCAACCGGCTTGTTACGGACACGACACGGGCTTACTCGCATCGTCCTGTTTCATCGTGCCCGATAGCGCCTGGGGCTGGCTCGCGCACCCCAGGGTATCGTGACCGGCTGAACGGAGCCTCGAAA
>DAOTUF010000013.1:0-7921 GCA_034437495.1 Chloroflexaceae bacterium
CTTCGGTCCCTGAAAGCGGGGCGGCCGGGGCTTCTGCTACGTCCGCCCTCCCCTCCCCCAGGGCCGTCCTGGATGCGCTGGTCAACGAACTGGCCGCGGCTCTGGTCGAAGATACCCTGCTGGTTCTGGATGATTACCATCAGGCCGACCAGCGGCCAGAGGTGCGGGGAGTGATTGAGCGGCTCATTGCCATTCAGCCCCGCCAACTCCACATCGTGCTGTCAACGCGCTATCGCCCGCAGCTTGAGATGTTGCCCATCGTGCTGGCCCGCGGCGAGGTTTTTCAGGTCGAGCAGCAAAACCTTGCGCTGACGAGCGAAGAAACCAGAGAGCTGTTCGACCTCTACGAACACACCCCGAACCTCGAGGGGACCCGCGTGGCTTCGATTTGCCGCGGGTGGCCGCTGGTGCTCCAACTGCTGGCGTCCGGTCAATATGTGGCCTCCAGCGAAGGGCAGTCCACCACATCGTCCGTGCTGGAACCCGCGCCCCCGCTCCCGCACACCTCCTACCCCTTTTCCTCGTGCAAGCGGATTCTCTCGCTGATACCCTCACTGAAAGCCTATCTGACGCGGCAGGTGTTTGACGAGCAACCCCCCGATATCCAGACCTTTCTGCTGCGAACGGCGGGGCTGCGCTGGGTGGACCAGGACGTCTGCCTGGCGCTGCCGGGGTTGGCATCGGTCGCATCGTGTCAGGCCGAAGTAGAACGGCGATGTCTCTTTCTCCATCCGCTGCAACCGGGCCGCTTTGCCTACCAACCCCTCTTCAAATCATTTCTGGAGCAACTGGAAAAGGAGCGGTTGACCGACTGGCGTGAACACCACCAGCAGGCCGCCGCGTACTATCAGCAGCAAGAAGATTACGAAGGGGTGATCTACCACTGGATGGCGATTGGCGAGGAAGGTCGGGCTGCCAGCGTGCTAGAGCAGGTTGCCGCGGAGTGGCTGCGGCAGGGACGGGCTATGACGCTGCTCTCCTGGCTCGACCTCTTGCCCGTGAACCAGCAGCACCGCCCCTCGCTGCTGGAGGTGCGGGCAGCATCCTGCCACAAGCTCGACCACTTCGAGCAAGCGTTGGAGATTTACCGACAGGCAGAGGAGGCATTTCGGCAGCAGGGCGACGTAGATGGGCAGGCGCGGACCCTCCGAGGCCGCGCCGAAGTCTACCTGGATACGGTGCAGCCGGCCCCGGCCGAGGCCCTGCTCAAGAAGGCGCTCAAACTGCTCCCGAAGGACCGCCATATCGAACGGGCAGAGATTTTGCTGCTCCAGGCCGAAAACTGGACGAACCGCGGACGGGCAGATGTGGCGTTCTACCTTGAAACCAGCGCCCGACAACTGGTCCGCGAGAGTCGGCAGGGAAGTGAACCCGAGGAGGGAGCGGGGGAAGGAGAGGGGGAAGAAGAGGCATCACAGACTATGCAGGATACCCTTGCGCTGCTGCCGACCCTTCCACCCCGGCTGCTGCTCCGCAGTGGCCGTCTGAACGACTCCCGCCAATTGCTCGAAGCTCAACTGGGGGTGGGGACCGCACCCGCCCAGCAAAAACGAACCACCATCCTGGCCCACCGTGAACCGCTGCTGCTGCTGGCGCTGCTCTACGCGCTGCTCGGGAATGGAGCGCGGGCATTTGCGATGGCGCTGCGGGGGTTGCTCGAAGCGCTTCAGGGGGGGTCGAGCCTGACCGAGGCGATTGCCCACATGCGCGTAGGACACGCGCACCAGGTGATTACGCCCATTGGCGCAGAAGCCGCCAAACAGCACTACAACCAGGCGATGACGCTGATTGAGGAGTTCGGGGTGACGCGAACGAAGGTGGAGGGGTGTATGGGGTTGGCGCTGCTCTACGGGCACAGCGGCGACCTGGTAGCGGCGGAGGCCGTGGCCCGTGAGGGGTTGGAAGTCGCCGAGATTGCTGGTGATGCGTGGATTGCTGGCCTGACCTGGCTGGCACTGGGGAGTGCAGCGGTGGCGTCCGGCGACGAGCGGGCGACGGAATGGCTGCAACAGGCCTATCAACGGTTTGTCCATGGCGGCGATACCTATGGTCAGGCGGTGGTATCGTTGTGGCGAGCGCTCTGGTATCTCCATACCGGGCATGAAAAGGAAGTGGACCAGTATGTAGCGCACCTGCTTGAACTAACGCGGAAGTATGGGTATGAGGGTTTGCTCACGGCGCAGACACTCTTCGGCCCCCGCGATATGGCAATGCTCATTCCGCTGCTGCTGCGGGGACGGTCCCACCCCTCCACCCGGTCGTTCGCCCAACATTTGCTGCGGCAAGCCTTCCCCACCGTGGCGACGGACGATACGGTGGTGACGTACCACCCGGGCTATACGTTGCGGATACAGATGCTCGGGACGTTCCGCGTCTGGCGGGGAGCCGGCGAAATCCAGGCGCGGGAGTGGCAGCGCGAGAAGGCCCGCCAGTTGTTGCAACTGCTGCTGACCTACCGCGGGCAGTGGCTCCAGCGGGAGCAGATTTGCTCATGGCTCTGGCCAGACAGCGACCTGGAAGCCGCCGAACGGCAGTTCAAGGTTACGCTCAATGCACTGAACACGGCGCTGGAGCCGTTTCGCCCCCCCCGCACCACGCCCTTCTTTGTGCGGCGGCAGGGGTTGGCCTACAGCTTTGCGCCTTCCTATGGCTGCTGGATTGATGTGGATGAGTTTGAGCTACGCACGACCAACGTGCCCCAGGGGGAGCCGGATATCGTGCTGCGCAACTTCCAGGTGGCAGTGGACCTCTACAAGGGAGACTACCTGGCCGAGTCGCTCTACGATTCGTGGACCCTTGAGGAGCGGGAGCGGCTGCTGGCCCGCTACCTGGCAACGGCGACCACGCTGGCACGGATGCTGCTGGAGAAGGGCGATACGCAGCAGGCGGTGTATGTATGTGAGCGGGTGCTCCGGCGAGACCGCTGCTACGAAGAAGCCTACCAGATTTTGATGACGACCTACGCACGGAGCGGGAGCCGTTCGCAGGCGCTCCGCAGCTACAGCCGGTGCGTGCAGGCGCTCCACGATGACCTGGGGATGGAGCCGCTGCCAGAGACCACCGAACTGTACGAGCATATCAAGCGCAACGAGACGGTATGAGAGCCGGCAGCGGTGATGAACGTGATAAGCAAACGGGCAAGAACGGAACGATGGGAGGTGTCCCCATGACAAAGCCAACTCCGACCTTTGAACTTGAGGAAAGTATCCCCACCGTGGGGAGCCACGAGGAACCAGACTTTCGCTATGGCTGGCGCTACGTCCGCCAGGTCTCGAATGGCCACGAAGAGTGGGAGCGAGTGCCGCTCACCGAAGATGATGTGTTGCATCCCCAGATGGGAGATTACGTCGTGCAAAGTCCTGTTCATCAATCCATTTGCCACTACCTCCTGACCGTGCTGTCGTCCCGGGTGCAGCATATCCCCGGCGGCCTGGTGCTAAACGATGTGGGAGTAGTGTGGGGCGTGCCGGGACTGCGGCACCATGCGCCCGACCTGTCGGTCTTTGCAGGGGTCTGGGAACGGCCCCAGGAAGGCATCCTTGACCTGAAGGCCAGCGGCGGGCGGGTGCTGCTGGTCATCGAAGTGACCTCGCCCGCCACGCGCCACCTGGATGTTGCTTCTGCTCAACCCGACGCGAAGACTCGATTTCGCCACTATGCGTGGGCGGGCATTCCGCTGTATATCATCGTGGACGCGGCCCGGCGGGGCAAGGGGCCTCTGACCATCTTCGGGTATGAGTTGACTGAAGATGGCTACAAGCCTCTGCCGCTGAATGAGCAGGGGTGGCTGTGGATGGCTCCAGTGGAGATGTGGCTAGGAACGAGGGAGAATGAGGTGGTGTGTTTCGATGAGCACGGGGTAGAAATCCGTGATTACAATAAGGAGCAGGCGGCCCGTCTCGCTGCGGAGGAACAGGCGCAGGAGGAGCAGGCGGCCCGTCTCGCTGCGGAGGAGCGGGTGCGGGAGCTGGAGCGCAGACTCCAGCAGTTGCAAAATCAGGGGGAAGACGAGACCAGCGACGGGTGAGGGGCTTTGTCCCCCCACCCTCCCCCTTATGGCAACCAGGGTTGGCAATCCTCCGAACGTATGCTATACTTTGCGGTGTCATCCAGACAAAGAACTACCGTTTCCCTGGTCTGCTATCACCCGCCTGACGGGTGATGGGCGATGGAGAGTGTTACGTGACAACCTATGGTTTTATCGGGATTTTCGTGGTATTCTCACTGATCATGCCGGCGGTCGTGCTGGTAATGGCCCGCCTCCTCCGCCCCCACCGTCCGACCCCCATCAAACAGGAAACCTACGAATGTGGCCTGCAAGCCGAAGGTGATATCTGGGTGCAGTTCAAGATCCAATACTACCTCTATGCCCTGATATTCGTGGTCTTCGATGTCGAAGTGGTGCTGCTCTACCCTCTGGCAGCCGCGTTCAATCAGCTTGGCCTGCTGGCGCTGGTGGCGATGCTGGTCTTCCTGTTCATCCTGGTCTACGGGCTGGTCTATGAATGGCGCAAGGGGGCGCTGCAATGGATCTAGAATGGGTTCCCAAATCCAAATCCAGATCCAGGCCGCGTCCGGGGCCAAGGCGATGCGTCAGCGTGAAGGGTTAGAAGGGTAAAGGCAAAGAGCAATGACAGAACATGATCGAGACCAGGACGTCCAGCTTGACCTTGAAAAGCAGGGGGTCTTTCTTTCCACGGTCAACCGCCTCTACAACTGGGGACGGCGGTCTTCCATCTGGCCGATGTCGTTCGGGTTGGCCTGCTGCGCCATTGAGATGATGGCGTGGGGGTTGAGCCGCTACGATGTGGCGCGGTTCGGGGCCGAACTGTTTCGTGCCACCCCGCGTCAGGCCGATGTGATGATTGTGGCGGGCACGGTGACGAAGAAGATGGCTCCCCAGGTGGTGCGGCTCTACAACCAGATGGCTGAACCGCGCTACGTGATTTCAATGGGAGCCTGCGCTACCTCCGGCGGTCCCTTCCGCGACGGCTACAACGTGCTGCGGGGGGTTGACCTGTTCGTCCCGGTGGATGTGTATGTGCCGGGGTGCCCCCCGCGCCCGGAAGCGCTGCTGCACGCGCTGATGGTGCTCCAGGAGCAGATAGACGCGCAGAAGCTCGGCAAGGTACGCTGGTATGGCAAGGGAGAGCGCCCCCAGACCGCGGACTTTCCCGTGCCGGCCTACGGGGCCCGCGGGTTGGAACTGGAGGGGAAACTGGCCGACCCGGTGGGTGGGCTGCCGCTGGTCAGTCCCTACACCTCGCCGCCGCAGGGCGAGCACAAGAGCGGGCAGATTGAGCACCCGCAGGTGGAGCGTATGTTCCCCATCATTGACCCGACGGTGGAACTGGAGAGCGAACGCAAGGCCGCCGGGGTCGCCCCCGAAATTGCCGCCGATGACCTCAAGGGCAAGGGCAAGAAGTGATGAGCAGGAGTTGAATGGAGCACCCATGCCAGTATTATCACATGCTGAAGAACTGCGCGAACGACTCCAACGGGATCTCCCGGGGGCTGTTGTTCTCCCCCCTCCCCCTCCGGAACCCGCAGCCGAAGGCGAAGAACCGGAGCCGAAGGCAAAAGGCAAAGAAAAACCCGATTTTCTGACGACCAGCGATACGGTGGTGGTGGCAGAGCGGCTGACCGAGGTGGCGCACTACCTGCGCGACACGCTTGGCTACGAGTATCTTTCTGATATTGCGGTGGTGGACTACCTGGCCGATGACCTCTTTGAACTGGTCTACCGCTTCTACCATCTGGATGGGGGCGGCGACGTGGTGGTGAAGGTGCGGGTCCCGCGGGGGCAGCCGGTCGTGCCCGCGCTCACCCCCACCTGGCCGGGCGCCAACTTCCACGAGCGGGAGGGGTTTGACCTGTTCGGTATCACCTTTCAGGGCCACCCCGACCTGCGGCGGCTCTATCTGTGGGAAGAGTTTGAAGGCCACCCGATGCGCAAAGATTTCCCCCGTCAGGGCGACAAATATCTCACATAGGCAGCGGGCGCTGAGCGCAAGCGCAAGCAAGAACGAGAGCAAGGGCAAGAGCGAACAAGATGTGTTGTTGAGCTGGAACGGAAGCTATGCTGAAAACCCAGGAACTCCAAATCAATATTGGCCCGCAGCACCCGTCAACCCACGGGGTTTTTCGTATGCTGGTGACGGTGGACGGGGAAACGCTGGTTGACCTCGTTCCCTTCTTTGGCTACCTGCACCGCAACCACGAACAAATTGCGGAACGCAATACGTACCTGATGAACATGCCCTACACCGATCGCCTGGACTATTTCAACTCCATGGCGAACAACCACGCCTACGCGCTGGCGGTCGAAAAGCTGGCGGGGATTGAGGTGCCGGAGCGGGCCGAATACCTCCGCGTCATCATGGTCGAGCTAACCCGCATTCTCAACCACGCCACCGCCGTGGGGTTTATGCTCAACGATATGGGCGCGTGGCAGACCCCGCTGGCGTTTGGCATCCGCGAGCGGGAAAAAATTCTCGACCTGTTTGAGATGGTCAGCGGGTCGCGGATGATGTGCAACTATTTCCGGTTTGGCGGGGTGGTGCGCGACCTGCACCCCGACTTCCTGCCGCAGCTTCGCAAGCTGATGAAAGCGATGCCCGCCTACATCGGTGAGCTTGAGCGCTTGCTGACGGAAAATGAGATTGTGTTGACCCGCGCCCGGCATGTGGGGGTGCTCCCCAGAGAGGTGGCGATTTCCTACAGCGTGACGGGGCCGATGCTGCGGGCCAGCGGCATCCCCTACGACATCCGCAAGGCCGAGCCATACAGCATCTATGACCGCTTCGATTTCGATGTACCGGTCGGAGGCGTGGGGGATGTGTATGACCGCTACCTGGTGCGGGTTGAGGAGATGCGCCAGAGCTACCGTATTCTGGAGCAGGCGCTTGAACAACTGCCGAACGCGGAAGGGGGACACATCAACCCCAAAGCGCGGCCCGCCCTCAAGCCGCCGGTGGGCGATGCTTACGCCCGCATTGAGTCGCCCAAGGGGGAACTGGGGTTCTACCTGGTGAGCGACGGCAGCGACTACCCCTACCGCTACAAGGTGCGAGCGCCCTCGCTCATCAACATCACGCCGCTGTGCGATATCTGCCGCGGCTACAAGGTGGCCGACGTGGTGGCTATTCTGGGGAGCATCGATATTGTGCTTGGTGAGGTAGACCGGTGATGCCCGTTTGCCCGCCCCTGGTGTACGTTTCTCTGTTAAGGTAAAGCATATGGCACCGACGATATCACGAGGAAAGGTTCTTGAAGTTCGGCGGGAGCAACCAAAGCTCCGCGCCGGGCAAGGGTTGCTGGCGGGTCTGGGGGTTATCTGGAACCACTGGAGCAAGTCGTGGACGCAGCGCTTGACGCAGTTTGACCAGACGGCTGGTACGTTCACCGTCGAATATCCCGAACAGCGCATCAAGCTTGCGGAAGCCTACCGCAACGTGCCGGTGCTGCTCTACGATGATGAGACCGGGCAGGAGTTCTGTACGTCCTGTTTTCAGTGCGAACGCATTTGCCCGCCCCAGGTCATCCACATGCAGCAGGCGAAGCACCCGGAGACGGGCAAGCCCGTTCCGGCGGTGTCGGAGTTTATTATTGAGTACGACGCCTGTATGGGGTGCGGGCTGTGCCACGAGGTGTGCCCCTTTGAGGCCATCAAGATGGACAGCGCCTATGAACTTTCGACGCACGACCACCCCGCGCTGACCGTGCGGAAGCGGGAACTTCTCCGCCCGGTCTCCTACTACGAGGCGATTGCTCCGACGCTCTGGGAGCAGGCCAAAGACAATGCCTACAAGAAGCTGGAGGCCAGCAAGAAGCGGCGGGTTGGAGCGCTTGGCATCGCGCCCCAGGCGATAGAGGAGGGGAAAGTCACTCCACCTCCCCCACCCCCCCCGGCCCCTTCCGG
>DAOTUF010000014.1:0-2022 GCA_034437495.1 Chloroflexaceae bacterium
CAAGAGCGCGCGCGTGAAGGGTAGTATTGCCGCACCGCGTGTCTCGCTCGAGGATGGCGCCCAGTTCAATGGCTCGATCGACATGGACGCCAAGGGTAGGGTGTTCAGGCATATACGAAACGTTCCCTGTCGCGGTTCACGCCTCTGCTGCGCTACGGCAAGTAGATACGCCCGCTCTTGACCTTCCACATATAGTATCGCTCGAACATGAGCTTGGCCCAGTGCCACATGTGCCCCGAGCGCACAATGGCCTGCTTGCGCGGGGGGAACACCCGGTCGGAGATAATCGACACTGCGCGGTCTCCCCCGTCCATAATGCAGAGCAACTTGATATCGGCGAAGGGCAGTTCTCGCGGAGGCTTCCCCAGGATATCCGCCTCGATGTTTTGCGCCGCTACCTTCCCCATCACGTCCGACATGTAACCAGTTTTGGGCACCCCGACGGGGATATCGGTCTGTTCCGGCTGCTTCACCGCCACAGCCACTCCCGCACCGTAGATGTTGGGATAGGTCAGGTGTTGGTAGCGGGCATTCACCGGAATAAAGCCGCGCTCGTCGCCCACTCCCGGCGAATCCAGGATAACCTTGCGTCCCTTGAACCGTGCCAGATAGAGGGAATACTTGAAGGGGATCGTTTGCCCATCTTCCAGGTAGATGGTATCGTTGGTAATCTCCTTCGTTGCCATGTTGGTAATCCATTCGATGCCCAGTTCCTTGAATAGTCCCTCCAGCACCTCCTTGATATTGCCAACGCCCCCCATACCCAGATGCCCGAGGAAGGGTTCCGAGGTGATGAAGGTGACGGGAACTTTCGCATTGGCATCTTTGTGGAGGGAATAGACCAGGTTCAGCACCATTTCATATCCCAGACCGTAGCAACCGGTCGCCTGAGCCGCCCCCACGACCACCGGCCCGGGGTCTTTGAGGAGTTCGCGCCAGGCTCGCTGAGCATTGCTCGCCCAGGGGACCGAACAAACGTAGTGGGTATGCTTGTGGTGGGGCCCCATCCCCGGCACCGAGTCCCAGTCCGGGTCTGCACCCGTGGCGATGACCAGGTAGTCATAGGGGAAGGTGTTCATGTTGGTTGTGATCTGCTTTTTCTCCGGGTCAATACGCTCCGCGTGCTGGTGAACAAACGTAATCCCCCGCGGTTCCAGCGCAGTGCGCAGGCCAAACGAGATGCGACGGGGAGAGCACCGCCCAGTCACCACCCAGATGAGCGATGGCAGAAAGACAAAGTTATCTTCCGGGGCGATGACCATCACCTCGGCTTTGTCCTTGAGCGTGTGATGGAGTTCAAAAGCAGCATGCAGTCCGGCGAAGTTTCCTCCAAGGATAACAATCCTGGGTTTTGCGTTCAAGACCTTGTTCTCCTCTGCTAGCGACTAACAGCGGTGGCCGGTTCCTGGTGGCTCATCATCCTAGAGGGGGCAGACATGGTTGAGGAACCGTCACCTGCTGTAAAACTATTTTGGGTATTTTGTTGGGATGATTATACACCGGGTATGCCTATTATGCACATGCCCTGTAACTTCCACGTAACTCCCTCCTCCATACAAAAGACCCGCCTGGTGGCGGGTCACATGGCTTTCATATCCTCAACGGATCGTAGGGTCAATAAGGTACCTCGACAACCTATATACGAAGAAATCTTCGAATGGTCATATCCTCAACGGATCGGCACGATATACCAGTATTATAGTCGAGCACCTGCCCAGTGTCAAGCCGGGGTGTGCTTCAGCGTGGCTTCAGAACACTCTTGCCATTTCATACAAAACGCGCTATGATTGAGGAGAGCATCGTGGGAGTACCAGGAAAACAGCCGGTCGTAAATTGAAGCATTGAAGCAGCCGCGAAAGGAGCACCATGGCAAAGCCCGCCGATATTGGCAGTAAACGGTTGATTGGTCTGTACCCGGATACGTGGCTCCAGTGGGTCACACAGCGTCCGGACGTAGTCGCGCGGGGCATCCTCGCCGCCACCGAGTTTCAGTGGATCAGCCGCGAAACCGACGCCATCATC
>DAOTUF010000015.1:0-4904 GCA_034437495.1 Chloroflexaceae bacterium
CCGTACAACGTACGGGTTCTGCGTAGTCCCCTGGATCCCGGGGCAAGTGGCTTGGGGTGCGGACTTCCCTGGGGAGCGACCACAAGAAGCCGCGGGGCTTTAGCCCCTGCGGAGTGTCACAACCAGCACGCCCTTCCTCGACCAGGGTTTCTGGTGGCCCTCCGGAAGGGCGTGGGGTCTGGTTTGGCAAAGATTCTATCCAATCTGCGATAACCCGGTAGAGAGCGGAGAGCGTATAGCATGCAGTCCCTTGCTCCCCATCCCATTCTGGTCGCCTTCCAGGAACAACGTTTCCATGGGTCCTGGGAGGCGGTCTCGCTTTTTGTCGACATCTCCGGGTTCACCACCCTGACCGAAACCCTGATGCAGCACCACAAAGGTGGAGCCGAAGCCCTGACCGACGCCCTGAACAACATCTTCCGACCACTGGTCCGAGCAGTCTACGTGGGGGGAGGCTTTATTACCACGTTTGCCGGAGACGCCTTCACCGCCCTGTTCCCTATCCAGAGCGGGTTTCGTATCGAAGAAGCCGCCCTGCAAGCAACCCGGACCGCCTTTTTTATTCAACAGTTCTTTGTTGAACACCCGACCATCGAAACCCCCTACGGCACCTTCCCCATCAATGTCAAGGTCGGTATCGGGGTCGGAGAAGCCGAATGGGGTATCCTCGGAGAGACCCCCGACCAGGAAGGCGACCTTCCCCTCCGGACCTACTTCTGCCGGGGGCAAGCCATTGACCGCTGTGCTCACGCCGAGCACGAAGCCAACCGCGGAGATATCATCGCACACCAGGCCATCCTGAAGAGCCTGCATCCCCTGGTGGCCTGCACCGGAGCCGGGCCGCATGGCAAGTTGCTGGCCCTGCATGCAGAAACCCCCGAAACCCCCATCTGTATCCCGCCAGTTTCCAGCGCCATCGTTCGGTCGTTCCTGCCAGGCCGGGTCCTGGACCTGTTTGCGAGCAAAGCACGGGGCGAATTTCGTCAAGCCGCCATCGTCTTTCTTTCCTTCGAAGAGCCACCCGACCCCCACGCGCTGGACACCTTCACCACGAATGTACTGAAACTGACGGCGGCCTACGATGGCTACTTCAACAAACTCGACTTTGGCGACAAAGGAGGGGTTATCCTGCTCATCTTTGGCGCACCAGTGGCCCATGAACGCGATATCGAACGGGCCGCCAATGCCCTGCTGACGCTGCGAGAATGGGAGAGTACGGTCCCGTGGCGGGCAGGCCTCACCAATGGCATCGTCTACGCCGGGCTGATGGGCGGAGATGAACGCTGCGAGTATACCACTATTGGGGATGTGGTAAACCTGGCGGCTCGCCTGATGATGAAAGCCCCCTGGGGCGAGATATGGACCGGTCCCTCCGTCGCGGAACATTTGCAGTCCCGGGGGTACCAGATCGAATCGCGCGGCCCGACCACCTTCAAGGGCAAAAGCCGCGCAGTGGACGTCTCCCGACTGATGTCCAGGCAAGTTGTCGAAGAAACCGGCTTCTATCGTGGGGCCATGGTCGGACGGCAAAACGAACTGGTGCGTATGGTCGAATGGATAGGCCCCATCTTCCGCAGGCAGGGGGCGGGGTTCCTGACCATCTATGGAGAAGCAGGTATCGGTAAGAGCCGCCTTGCCTACGAACTGCGGCAGCGATTGCTCGATGCATTCGCCTTGCGCTGGTTTATCTGCCCGGCCGACAACATCCTCGGACTGTCGCTCAATCCCTTCCGCCACATGCTGCGAACCTATTTTCAGCAGTCAGCCGCGCAGTCAGCCGAAACCAACAAAGCCCGCTTTACCACGCTCCTGGATACGCTGATTGCTGAGGTGCGCCAGGACCAGGCAACCACCCCCGAAGCCGAAAAGATTGCCGCAGAACTCGACCGCACGCGCTCTTTCCTGGGGGCCTTGATTGACCTCACCTGGAAGGATAGCCTCTATGAGCAACTTGAACCGCGGCTGCGGTTTGACAACATGTTGCAAGCCTTCAAAACGCTCATCCAGGCAGAGGCGCTTCGCCACCCCGTGGTGCTCCAGATTGAAAACCTGCAATGGCTGGACGCCGACTCGCACGAACTGCTCAAGCAACTGGCTCACACCCACCCGCCGGTCCCGCTCGCGCTGCTGTGCCTCAGCCGCTACCGCGATGATGGGAGCACCATCACCCTGCCCCTGGGACCGGAGGTCCCGCAGCAGACTATTGAGATAGCGACGCTCAGCCTGGATGAAACCCGCACCTTTGTGGCCGATGTGCTGGAAGGCCCGATCACCGACGACTTGCTGCATTTCCTGGGAGGAAAAACCGGCGGAAACCCCTTCTTCCTCGAACAGATTGCGCTCGACCTGCGTGAGCGCGGCGCAGTGATACAGGACAAACACGATGCCTGGTCCCTGCACAACCTGGACATGCCAGACATCCCCACCAGCATCACCGCAGTCCTGGTGGCCCGCCTGGACCGCCTGACATCGCACCTGCGCCAGGTCGTCCAGACCGCTTCGGTGCTCGGGCGCGAATTTGCGCTCCAGATATTGACCCGGATCCTGTCTGATGATGCCCAGATATCCGAGCACATCCGCCAGGTGGAACAGGAACGTATCTGGTCCCTGACCAGTGAAGGGCGCTGTATCTTCTTGCACTCGCTGCTCTGTGACACCGCCTACCATATGCAATTGCGCGTGCGGCTCAATGAACTGCACGCGCTGGCCGCCAGCACCATCGAGCAGCTTTTTCACGATGACCTCTCACCCCACTACGCAGACCTGGCCCACCACTACGGACAGGCCGGGAAGAGAGACCAGGAGCGGCACTATGCGTATCAGGCCGGCAAACAAGCGGCAGCCCGTTTTGCCAATACGGAGGCCATTGCCTACCTGAGCCGGTCCCTCGAACTCACCCCTGAAGAAGACCTGGCGACCCACTACACGCTTTTGCACTTGCGCGAACAGGTGTATGACCGCCTGGGCCGGCGCGAAGAGCAATCCCACGACCTGACGACCCTGGCGCTCGTCGCCAGGAATCTCCAGTCCCCCCGTCAGCAGGCTGAGGTTGCCCTCCGTCAAGCAAACTACGGCACTATGACCGGTAACTACCTGATGGCAACAGCGGGAGCGAAATCCGCCATTGTCTACGCAAACCAGGAGTCAGAAAGCCATCTCCGGGCAGGGGGCTACCTCGAATGGGGCAAGGTCCTGCGCTTGCAGTCCCGATACCGACAGGCCCGCCGACTGCTTGAACAAGCCCTGCCACTGGCACAATCCAGGGGCACGCTCCATGTTGAGGCAGAGACATTGCACCAACTTGGGGCCGTTGCCTACTTTGAAGGTGACTACGATGCCGCGATCCAGTTTGACGAGCAGGCTCTCGCGCTCTACCGGACCATCGGAGACCGACAGGGTGAAGCTCGCACCCTCGACTCCCTTGGCTCGGACGCGGGCGACTGTGGAAATCTTGAGCAGGCCATCGCCTACTACGAACAAGCCCTGACGATCTACCGGACGATTGGCAACCAGTGGGGACTGGGCAATACTCTGGGGAATCTCGCGCAAATCTATGATGATCGGGGGGAATTTTCGCGGGCCGTCGCTTGCTTCGAACAAGGGCTGAAGATCTGTCAGGCTATCGAGGATCAGAAAGGGGCGGGTTGGTTCTATGGCAATCTGGGATGGATCTACCTGAAGCAAGGAGCCTACGAACAGGCTGGTGTGGCCTTTGATGCAGCTCTCTCCCTGGCCCGCGCTGTCGGCGCACGCGGTGATGAAAGCTGGATATTGACCGGTCAGGGACTCCTGGCATCCCTTCAGGGATCGTATGCTGCTGCCTGTGCCTGCTGCCGTCTGGCGCTTGATATTGCCCGTGAGAATGGCGAACCATTTGCCGAGGGAGATGCCTGTCTCTATCTGGGGCATGCCCACCGTGGGGTTGGTCTGCTGGAAGACGCCGCGGCTTGCTACGAGCAGGCGCTTGCGATATGGCTTGACCTGGAGATGGACCACCGCGTCGTTGAGGCTCATGCGGGTCTGGCGCTGGTGGCGCTGGAGCGAGGCGAGCACGAACAGGCTCGCCAGCACGTTGAACCCATCTGGTCCTCCTGGCAGGAGAACCAGACATTTGCCGGTGCCGACCAACCCTTCCTGGTTTTTGAGACGTGCTACCGGGTGCTGCTGGCTGGTCAGGACCCCCGCGTCGAGGAGGTCGTCCACGCAACCAGGTCGCTGCTCTGCCATCGGGCAGAACGTACGACGGATGGAGAACTGCGCCGCTCCCTCCTCGAACGAGTTATCACCAACCGGGACCTCCTGGAGGCGACCCGGGAGCATGTGCTGGCGCTGAATGCATAATAAGTGGAGATGCAAGTAGCAGATGAAGGAAGTGTAAAGAACGAAGGAGCAACACTATGTTTCGAAACATCCGGCTGGTTCTGTTGGTAGGTATGTTCATAGCCCTGGTAGGAATCGTTACCCTCTTCTCGCCGTGTTTTCCCCCCGTCGCTGGTCAGGAGCCAGCGCACGAGAGCCATCCCCCCGGGCCACACACAGAGGATTCTCGATGGCCGGGGGAGTGGTTCCCGCACCACCCATCCTCCTTGCCCGTCGCTGGTTCCCGCAGTCCCATGCTCACCGATGTGGAGCACATCAGCAGTATCGGGGGAGCATCCTACGGCCTCACGGTTCAAGGGGACACCGCCTATCTCGGTGAAGGCACCACCGTGACCATGCTCGATGTGAGCGATGTTACCAACCCCCACCGGCTGGCAACGCTCTCCCTTTCGAGCATTGTGTGGGATATGGATATCGAAGGTTCGCTGCTCTTCGTTGCCAATGGAAGAACCGGCGGCATCCAGATTGTTGATGTGAGCACCCCATCTGCCCCCCACGTTGTGGGCACCTACGACACGCCGGGC
>DAOTUF010000016.1:0-5235 GCA_034437495.1 Chloroflexaceae bacterium
CCCCTTTACCATCTATCGGGCGCTGCGGATCATCAACCCCTCGCCCTATATGTTCTACCTGCACACCGATGAAGGGGACCTGGTGGGGGCTTCGCCAGAGATGCTGGTCCGCGTGGAAGAGGGCGTCGTGACGACCCACCCCATTGCGGGGACGCGCCGACGGGGGGAGACCCCCGCCGAGGACCTGGCCATGGAACAGGAATTGATTGCCGACGAAAAAGAACGTGCCGAACACCTGATGCTGGTGGACCTCGGGCGAAATGATATCGGACGGGTGAGCGAGCCGGGAAGTGTGCGCGTTCCGGCGTTCATGATCATTGAGCGCTACAGCCATGTGATGCACCTGGTCTCCCACGTGGTCGGCAAGGTGCGCTCCGACATGACCGCCCTCGACGCGCTGCGGGCCTGCTTCCCCGCCGGGACGGTCAGCGGGGCCCCCAAGATACGTGCGATGGAAATCATTGCCGAACTGGAAGGCAGCCGCCGCGGTGTCTACGCGGGCTGCGTCGGGCATGTCGGCTTTCACGGCGACCTGGACACCTGCATCGCTATCCGGACCATTGTGGTTAAGGATGGGGTTGCCTACGTCCAGGCCGGGGGAGGCGTGGTCGCGGACAGCGTCCCATCCGCAGAATATGCCGAAAGCTGCAACAAGGCCGCGGCCCTGCTCCGTGCCATCGAGATAGCCGAGGAACTCACGGTCTCGTAGCGCCGGGCAACGAGCGCTGAGCGACGAGTGACCTGGGGAGAGACGCAGCACGCTGCGTTCGTACGAGTTGAGATGATCCAGAGCAAATCAGCAAAGCAGCGTTTGGTGGCCCCCCACCCGGGGTTGGTGTGGCTATCGGGCCACCGAACCCGTGGAAGAGATGCAAGGAGGTTGAGACGTGGCCGGAACATCTGGCAATCAGGGACCAGCCCTGATCATTCAAGAAAACTATCACGGGCAGCAGAAAGAACGGGTTGTTGCCCTGACGGGCCGTCCGCTCACCCTCGGACGGAAGAGTGAGAATGATATTTGCCTGGCGGAGGATTTTATCTCCAGCCGCCATGCCCGCATCGAGCCGGAGGGAACAGGCTACCGTATTGTAGATATTGGCAGCACCAATGGGACGTCGTGGAACGGGCAGCGGCTCACCCCCCACCAACCGCAAACGCTGCGGGACGGGGATGTGGTTCATATGTCCAACCCGGCCACCGGTGACAGTGTGACCATCACCTACCAGGCTCCCCAACCGGCTCCCCAGGCGGCCCCTCCGCACCCGCAGCCTGCTTACCACCCCCCCCAACCGGCTCCCCCCCAGGCTCCCCCATCGCAGCGAACGATGGTCTCGCCGCCTGCTGGAGCCGCCCCCAAAACCCAGGCCCTCCCCGTGGGTGCGTTCGACCCGCTGGCTCCCCGAACGACTATCGGGCGGCGCAACTGCACGATTGAACTGAACCATCCTACGGTCTCTCACTTCCACGCCCAGATTGACCGCCTGGATAATGGCGGTCACGTCCTGCGGGACGTAGGCAGCACCAACGGCACCTTTGTCAATGGGCAGCGCGTCACCCATTGTCTGCTCAAGCCGGGGGATATCATCAAGATCGGGCCGTTCAAGCTTACCTACGCCACCACCCACATCGAACAGTATGACCAGCAGGGGGCTATCCGCATTGACTTGCACCACATGAACCTGGAAGTGAAGAACCGCGAGACGGGCAAGCCGCTGATTCTCCTGAACGATATTTCGCTCAGCATCTTCCCCCGCGAGTTTGTGGCGCTGGTCGGCGGGAGCGGAGCGGGGAAAAGCACCCTGATGAAGGCCATCAGCGGCTTCACCCGCGTGCCGGGGCGCGTGCTCGTCAACGGCGATGACTACTACCGCAACTTCGATTCCTACCGTATGATGCTCGGGTATGTGCCACAGCAAGATATCCTGCACCGCACCCTGCCCGCAGACCGGGCACTGAGCTATGCCGCTCAGTTGCGGCTCCCGTCCGACATGAAGCGGGACGAAATCGCGCAGCGCATTGATATGGCCGTGGACGCCGTGGAGATGGTCCCCCACCGCAAGAAGTTTATCCGCAACATGTCCGGCGGGCAAATCAAGCGCGTCAGCATTGCCGCTGAACTCCTGGCCGAACCCACGCTCTTCTTCCTGGACGAACCGACCAGCGGGCTTGACCCCGGGCTTGAGAAGAAGATGATGCAAGACCTGCGGCAGATGGCCGACAGTGGCCGAACTATTGTCCTGGTCACGCACGCCACCGAAAACATCACCCAGTGTCACCAGGTCGTCTTTATGTCGCGAGGACGCATGATCTACTACGGCCCCCCCGCCGAGGCCAAAGGGTTCTTCGGCGTGCCCGAAGATGGCAGCTTCTCCGATATCTACACCCGCATTGACGGCAAGGCAGACCCCAACGAACCATATGTCCAGACGACCCTGAAGCGAGAGTACGACGAGTGGCGGCGCAACAACCCCCGCAGCCGCGAACACCCCCCGCTCCCCGAACTGTGGGAAGCGAAATACAAGCGTTCGGAACAGTATCAGAAGTATGTGCTTGAGCGGCTCAACCAGGCTCCCCCGGAGCCGGTGGCCAGTGCTGACGATGGCAGAGCAGGCAAAACCCCGCGTATCTCACCGCTGCGGCAGTTCTTCATCCAGACCCGCCGCTACTTCGATATCACCATCAGCGACCGCATGAACCTGCTCATTCTGCTGCTTCAGTCGCCGGTCATTGCCGCGCTGCTGTGGATGCTCACCAGAGACGAAACGCTGACCGGCGTGAGCGCTCTGGATATGATTCAGCGCGGCGAAGCCCTGAGCCTGCTCTTTGTGCTGGCCGCCGTGTCGGTCTGGTTTGGTATCATCAATTCGGCGCGAGAGATTACCAAGGAGCAAGATGTCTTTCAGCGCGAGCGGATGTCGAAACTCAATATCTTCTCCTATATCTTCTCCAAAATCACCGTGCTCGGCGTCCTGGTGCTCATCCAGAATGTCCTTCTGCTGGCTATTCTTGCCCTGCGCATCGACTTTCCGCTTGACCCGGGACCGGGGGGGGTGGACCCGCTCCTGGCTCCCGTCTGGCTGGAACTGTTCCTGACCATGATGCTGACTTCGATGGCGGGGACGGCCCTGGGGTTGCTCATCAGCGCCCTTTCCTCCACCTCCGACCAGGCTATCAGTATCGTTCCGCTGGCGCTCATCCCGCAGATTCTCTTTGCCGGGCTGATCTTCAAAATCCAGGACCCGTGGGTTGACGGTCTGGATCTTCCGGACCAGCTTATCCGTATCGCCATCTGGGGTATCTCGCTGCTGATGATTAGCCGCTGGACGCTGGACGCCTTCGGGACGAGCTTCAATCTCAATGCGCTCTGCCAGCTTCCGAATGTCCGCTATGATGGGGAGGTGCAGTCCCAGTGTGCGGTCTCCGAAAAACTCAGCGACAGTCCCGATCAAACCACTCAGGGGTTTCTCGAGTCCGCGCCTTTCCTGAAGCGGGGGTTGGAAAATGCCGACGCCTTCCCCAATGCCTTCGACTATACCACGCAGCACCTCCTGATGACCTGGGGCGTGCTGACAGCTTTTGCGGTGTTCTGTTTTGCGCTCACCGCGTTCCTGCTCAGTCGGCGCGGGAACTGATAGGCTTATGATGATGATGATGGTTACTCGTTATGGGAGTAACGAGAAAGGAGGGCGAAAGCAGAATGAGAGAAGCAGGAAGAGGAAAAGACGAACAAGGGATGAGCGAGGAAAGGAAGGAAGGGTATCATATGGCTATTCGTCAGTGGCTCCTGGTTCTGGTTGGCGGTGTGATGCTGCTGCTCGTCGCAGCGTGCGGCGAAGGCGGGGAGACCGGCGAGGCAGGCCAGCCATCGCTGGCTGGAGGCGATACCGAAGCCCCGGTGCAGGTGGTACGGGAGTTTGTGGCGGCCACCCAGGAGCAGGATGTCAACAAGCTTCTGAGCCTGATAGAGCCATCGAACGAGGTGCAGGGCATGGGGGCGGAGCTGCGGGCGCAGACGGGCCTCATCGGACAGCTTGACTATCAGAACGAAACCTATGCCCTGGAGGAGAACGACGGTCAGGAGGCAAAGGTCCGCTTCACCGCCGATGTCACCTTCGGGGTGCAGGGGGCTGCGCCGGTCTCCCAACCCGCCGAAATGGTCTTCAACGTGGTCAAAATGGACGAAAACTGGTATATCCGCAACGTCGTGCCGGTCATCGAAGAAGAGGAAGAATGAGGAGGGAGCAAAACCATGTGGCTGGAATCATCCATACCTTGCCCGAAGATGCGCCGGGCCGTACGCTCAGCGGGGGCGCTTCTGGGAGTCAGTCTTCTGGTTCTCTCGCTGCTGCTCACCAGCATGGTGCGGGGGCAGGGCGCTTCAAACGACCCGCGCTATCCGGAGCAATGGGCCCTGGAACGGGTCGGGGCCCCCTGCGCGTGGCAATCCACCACGGGGAGCGAACAGGTCACGGTGGCGGTGATTGATACGGGGGTTGACCTGGGACACCCGGACCTGGTGGGGCGGCTGCGCGGCGATGGCTACGACTTTGCCAGCGACGACGCCGACCCCAGTGATGAGCAGGGGCACGGCACGCACGTCAGTGGTATCATTGCGGCCACCCTGAACAATGCCGAGGGGATTGCAGGGCTGGCCCCCAGTGTCCAGATTCTCCCTATCCGCGTGCTCGGGCCGAACGGCGGCACCGACCAGGCTATCGCCGCTGGTATCCGCTATGCCGTTGAACGAGGCGCACGGGTGATCAACATGAGCCTGGGTGCTCCGTTCCTCGTGGTCAACGCTGCGCCCGAGAGCAACCGCGCCATCCGCGAAGCACAGGATGCGGGGGTGCTGGTGGTGGTGGCGGCGGGGAACGAATACCTGCCCCTGCCCAACTCCGTCAGCGTCGAAAACCTGGACGCCATGGTCGTGGCGGCCTCGAACGAGAGCGAGATGAAAGCCTCGTTCTCTAACTCTGGCCCGTGGGTCTCAGTGACAGCCCCCGGTCAGAACATTCTCTCGACCATGCCGACCTACGAGGTGGAGATGACCAGCAGTGCGCTCCCACCCGACCAACGGGCCAGCCCGGGCTACGACTACCTGAGCGGAACCTCGATGGCCACTCCCTACGTGTCGGCGCTGGCGGCGCTGGTCTTTTCTGTCCACCCCGACTGGAGTCCGGCTCAGGTGCGCAACGCCATCGAGCGCAACGCCAGCCGCGATATCTACAACAACCA
>DAOTUF010000017.1:0-5271 GCA_034437495.1 Chloroflexaceae bacterium
TCTGTCTACTGGCGGCATATATACAAGTACCTCTCCGTTGACCCACTCGGCGTGGGTGTCTTCGTCCGACCAGGCCAGAAACTCCTCGTAGCTCATCCTGAGCCGCTGCTCCCCGACGGTCGGGGAGGAGGGCGGGGTTTCTACGTCCAGTATGGGATAGGTCATGCTGTCGCTCCTTTCCTTTCCTTACCCTGTCGCTGCCTGCCTCACCCGCCTTGTCCCGGTCACGCGCCTTCTACGTCCGCTGCTGCCCGTTCCAGGGTGCTGCCGATGCTGAAATACTTTGCTTCGGGGTGGTGCAGCACAATCGCCGCGGTGCTTTGCTCCGGCACCAACTGGTAGGCGCTCGTCAGCGTCACCCCTATCTCATTCAGCGGCAGCAGCAGATGGAGCTTTTCGTGGTCTTCCAGGTCGGGGCAGGCCGGGTAGCCCCAGGCATAGCGCCGCACCTGCTCCCCGCTCATGCCGAAGCTGCGCCGCACCAGGCGGTTGGTGTATTCGGCCAGCGCCTCGGCCAGCGACACCCCCAGACCGTGAATGTAGTAGGCGCGGCTGTAGTCGCCCTCTTGCTGCAACTGGTCGCACAGCCGGGTGATTTTGTCGCCAACTGTGACGACCTGGAAGGCTGCCACATCTACGATGCCCCGTTCGACGTTGGCAAAATAGTCTGCCAGGCACAGCCGCTCGCGCCCCGGCTGGCGCGGGAAGACAAAGCGGGTGATTTCGCGCAGGGTTGCGGCAGATGGCTGGCTGCCGGTCGGCTCAACCAGCGAGGCCGGGTCATAGACAATCACCTCATTCCCCGCGCTCTGGACGGGGTAGTAGCCGTAGGCTATCACTGGCTCCAGCCAGCCTTCCTGCTCGGCTTCGCGGCGCAGCTTGCGTACCCGCTCATCAAACTCCGCTTTGAGCTGTTCCCACGCTTCGCCCTTTGCGTTCTTTGCTCCCCATTGCAGGCGATACAGGGCGTTCCGGTCCAGGCAGTCGAACATATCGTTGAAATTGATGCGGCGCTCGACCCGCGCTCCCCAGAAGGGCGGCACGGGGATGGGGGCGTTCTCCGAGACGTTGGACCGCTGCTCCCCACTCCCGCGGGTTCGTCCCACCTCCGACATCACCATACGGCCACGCTGCGGCTTGTTGAGCGTCTCGGCGGCCTCCTGCAAAAGCCGTTCGATGTAGGGGTTGCGCTGCGTGGGGTCGCTGAGCCGGTCCATTGCGGAAAGCCCCTCAAAAGCGTCTTTGCAGTAGAATACTCCGCACGGGTAGGGGCGGTCATCCTCGACAAACAGGATACGGTGGCCATACTGCTGGTTGATGGCGGCCCCTCCCACCAGGACGGGGAAGTGCAAGCCGCGCTGGTCAAGCTCCTTCACGCACAGCGGCATTTGCTTGCTCGTGCTCACCAGCAGCGCCGACAGGCCGATGGCGTCGGCCTGAACTTCGATGGCCTTTTCAATAATGGTGTTGATGGGAACCTGCTTGCCCAGGTCATACACCGTGTAGCCATTGTTGGAGAGAATGGTGTTGACCAGGTTTTTGCCGATGTCATGCACGTCGCCATAGACGGTCGCCAGCACGACCTTGCCCTTGCTGGACCCCGCCTGCTTCTCGAGGTAGCGCTCCAGGTGCGAGACGGCCCGCTTCATCACCTCGGCGCTCTGGAGCACGAAGGGCAGAATAAGTTCCCCGGCCCCGAAGCGGTCGCCCACATCTTTCATCGCGGGCAGCAGCACGCGGTTCAGGATGTTCACCGCGGCCTCTCCCTGCGCCAACCCCTCTGCCATTCTCGCTGCCAGCGAATCGTCAAGCAACTGCTCGATGCCCTCCCGCTTGCGGTGCAGGATCAGGTAGTGGATTTTCTGGTCAACGGTCATCCCCTCCGTCGGGTCGGCCTTCTCTGCCTGGGTATGCCGCCGGGTCTCGTCCACCGTCTCGTAGTATTCAATGAAGCGAGCCAGCGCCTCCTCGTGGCGGTTGAAGATGAGCGCTTCGCACAGGTCGCGCTCGGCCTGGGGTATCTCGGCGTAGGGGGTGATGTGCTGCGGGTTGACCATGGCCATGTCCAACCCCGCCTGAACTGCGTGGTAGAGAAACACGCTGTTGAGGGCGGCACGGGCATGGGGGGCCACCCCGAATGACAGGTTGCTGACGCCCAGGCTGGTGAAGGCTCCGGGCAGGTGCTCTTTCACCAGGCGAATGCCCTCAATCGTCCACCAGGCTTCGTCGCGGAGTTCCTCCTGGCCGGTGGTGACGGGAAAGGTGTTGACATCGAAGACGAGGGCTTCGGGGGGCAGGCCATATTCCTGCGTGGCTATCTCGTAGATGCGCCGACAGATGCGCAGCTTGTCTTCCGGGCGGTGCGCCATCCCCTCCTCGTCAATCGCCATACATGCGACCGCTGCGCCATAGCGCACGGCCAGCGGGAGCGTCTCATCTATCTTCTTCCCGCGCCCCCCCTCCAGGCTGGTGCTGTTGAGAATCGGGCGACCGGGGTAGACCTTCAGCGCCGCTTCGAGCACCGCCATATCGGTGCTGTCGAACATCAGGGGGGCTTCGACGCTCTGCGAGAGCAGCCGGACCAGGCGGACCATCTGGTCGGCCTCGTCGGAGCGCTCGGTCATCGCTACGCAGACGTCCAGCACGTGCGCCCCGTAGTCTACCTGGTCGCGGGCAATCTGGAGGATGCTGTCGTAGTCATCTTCGAGCAGCAGCCGCTTGACCTTGCGGCTCCCCAGGCTGTTGACCCGTTCGCCAATGATGAGCGGGCGGGGGTCCTGGTGCATGGGGATGGCGCGAATGGCCGAAGAAAGGTGGGGGTCCACTGTTGGGAGGGCCTCTGCCTGCCCTTGCAGCCTGGTATCCTGAGCTTCATGCTGCCGCACCGCTTCGGCAATGTGCCGGATGTGCTCCGGGGTTGAGCCACAGCACCCCCCCACCACGCGCACCTGCAACCCGTGGGCAAACTCGCCCAGAGCCACGGCCATGGGGTGCGGCTCCAGCGGATAGACCGCGTTGCCATCGACGTTCATCGGCAGCCCGGCGTTGGGGATGCAGCTCACGGGCAGCGTTGTGTGGGAGGTCAGGTAGGTGATGGGTTCGCGCATGTGCTCCGGCCCGGTCGAGCAGTTCAGCCCGACCACATCTACGCCCATGGCTTCGACCGTGGTGAGCGCACTGGCAATGTCCGTTCCCAGGAGCATACGCCCGCTGGTGTCAAGCGTGACCTGCACCTGGAGCGCCACCGGGCGGGGGGCGGCGGCGATGGCCTGATTGCACCCGACGATGGCGGCTTTGACTTCGAGTATGTCCTGGCTGGTCTCGATGAGCAGCACATCGGCCCCGCCGTCGATGAGGCCGCGGCCCTGTTCCTCGAACACAACAACCAGTTCATCGAAGGTGATGTTGCTCAACTCCGGGTCGCTTGAGGAGGGTAGCTTTCCGGTGGGGCCGATGGACCCGGCCACGAAGCGGGAGCGTCCATCCTGTGCTGCGATACGGTCGGCAACCCGGCGGGCGAGAGCGGCGGCCCGCTGGTTGATTTCATAGGTTTCGTCGCCAAGCCCCCATTCTTCCAGGCGCAGGCGCGAAGCCTGGAAGGTGCAGGTTTCAATCACATCGCTGCCAGCCTCCAGAAACGAAGCGTGAATTTGCTCGATAACATCGGGCCGGGTCACAACGAGGTAGTCGCGGTTGCCATCGGTGGCCGGTCCGCCGTAGTCTTCTGTGGTCAGGTGGAACGTGTCAATACTTGTTCCCATTGCGCCGTCGAAGACGAGAATACGTTCGTTGAGGGCGATGAGATACGGGGCCCGGGGCGTGTTTGTAGCCATGCAGATAAACTCCAGAAATAAACTTTTGCCACTGAATATAGTCTGAGTATAGCGAGAGACGGGGGACCTGTCAACGTAGGGGTTGGCTGGCTTTCATTGATTCGTAATCTGGAAGCACCATACGAGTGAGGGAAATCAATGGGAGTATGCGTTTGACCGGGTATCACCGCGTACGGCTCATCGGGTTATTGCGTCCATCTCCACGGTCTCCAGGGGTCCGGCTGGTTCGGGGGCCATGCCTGACGGTGTAACATCATGGGGAGCTGTGCGTTTGATAGAACGAATCAGGAGGTATGGTCCCTCCTGCCTGGTGTGCTGTGGTCGGGGATTTCCCCGCAAATGAGGTGCTCTTATCCGAATAGAAGAGGGGCATTTCCTTTTCAGGAGGTAGGCCGTGAATGAATCCCATGATCGAAACGTCCAGTACCCCGCGGGTCAGCCACCCGGCCAACCTGCGTTGACCGGTCAGGTCGAAGCATTGCTCAGGCAAGGCAGCCAGGCGCTTGAGACGGGCGACCGTCTGGTCGCACGGTCCCTCCTGACCCGGGTCACGCGCCTTGACCCGACCAACCAGAAAGCATGGCTCTACCTGAGTGAGGTGGCGGAAGATGTGGGGGATGTTCGGCGCTGCCTGGAGACGGTGGTGGCGATAGATGAGGCGAGTAATTATGGAAAGATGGCTCGTCTCGGGCTGACCAGGCTGCTGGCTCTGGATTCCTCTTCCAGAGAACGGGAATTTCTTCCTGTTGTTCCCCCTGTTGACCCCTCCTCTTCGGAAGCGACAGCAGCACCAGCAGCACCAGCAGCAGGAGAGAGGGCCGGGCCGGAAAGAAGGGGGCTTTCGCCGCAGCAGACCGGGGGGACTCGCTCTCCTGCTCTTGAATTTGCCCAACAGGTGATGGAAAACCGCAGGAAGGGGGTTGCCGCGATGGAACGCGGGGAACACGAACGGGCTATCTGGTATTTCAAACAGGTGTTGAGGGACTTTCCCACCGACCAGGAAAGCGCCCAGTTTCTCCAGATGACCCGGAAGAAGTACCAGGAGCAGCAGCGAACTTCACCGGGGGGATGGCGCATGGTTCGCATTTTCCTGATGGTGGTGGCCATCCTGATGATGGGCACGGTGGTGTTCCTCCTGATGTCCGGGCAGGTTTGAGGGGGTGGTATCGGGCGGGAGGTGGGAGCGCCAGGAGTGATGCCAGAGGACGGCTCGGGCGGCGAAGATGGTCCGGGTGCGGGAGAGGTCTGGCAGGGCTGTGAGCAGGAGCAGTTCGAGCGTAGGAGCTTCGTATCCCCACCCGCAGGTTCGGTTCATAGAAATGGCAGCGCAGGAAACCACCTGCTTGAGCGGGTGGAGGAAGCGCTGCCGTCCTCCTTTCTGTTCTCCAAACGTTCCACCATGTCGTCCTGTGCTGGTTTTTCGCCTTACGACAGGAAA
>DAOTUF010000018.1:0-8691 GCA_034437495.1 Chloroflexaceae bacterium
GTGGACGTACCCAGTACCCGAACTGCCTTCTTTCTGGCAAGCAGCAGCAACCCGCGTGAGTTTGTCCAGCGGCGCGGGCGCATCCTACGCAGAGCACCGGGCAAAGACGAAGCGGCTATCTATGACTTGATAGCCATTCCTCCGCAAGACTGGCGGGGAAGCGTTTCGTTGAGCGCGGAGCAGAGTATTATGCGGCATGAAAACATCGTTCTCTCACCACCGCAACGGATAGACGTGGTATATCCCCGCCATCACCATCGCTGCCGCATCAAGCACGCGCTGATTCCACGTATCATTGAGTAACCCGCCCCAACTCCGCTCAAATACTCCCTTTGTATGGTCCAGGAGAGGTGCCCAGTATCCATAGCTATCGCGGGCAAGCAGCCAGGAGTACCCCTCCGGTGCTTCAACCATCAAATGGACATCATCTCCCCCCAGCACCGCACGAAACAACCAGCCGGTCGCCTCGCGTTGCAAGACAGTACGCACCGCCTCGCGCCGGTAGGAACGGATAGCATCTATCTCGGCAAGATGACGGTTGGCAGAACGACAGATAGCAAGGGCCTGCAAACGAGCTTCGGGTATCTGCATATCTTTGGAGACAGGAATCTCATAGGGGAGGGTTGAGGTTCTGGCAGGGGTGCGAAGCTGCAATGGGAGCAGGGGTGTGTTGGTATCAGCATGCCGCAGCACCCCACTGCGATCTACATAGATATGCATCGTCGTGTCACTCCTGGCATCATTGTGCAGTGCGATAATGCCAGCACCGACACGGTAATGATTGAGCAAGGTTTCGCGTTGTGGCTTGCTTAGGCTCAGCGTTTTGACCTTCATAAGATTCTCCTGATGTATTGATATATCCCGATACAGGATATTCACAGGAGACAGTATATCCTACTTTGGGATATAATGCAATCGGATATATTCTATACATCATAATGACAGGACAAACCTACACCCCTGAATACCAGCAATTTTTGGAACGGCTTCGGGCAGCACGGAGACGGGCGGGGCTGACACAGGTTGAAGTAGCACAACGTCTCGGAAAACCACAATCGTATGTCTCCAAGTGCGAATCAGGGGAACGGAGGGTAGACATTATTGAGGTTGCGGCCTATGCCAGTTTGTATGGGATTTCCATCGAAGATTTATTACCTGAATCACCGGATGAAATATGAGCACAGACTATAAAACAGCTTTCACAAAACTCCGCCTCGATAAAGTACCGGGTCGTTGGGATGCCAGCACAAACCATTGTGCCCCCTACAAACCATTTCTGCTGCTGGCAATTATGGATCTGATAGCCCAGGGGCAAATAACGACCAACTTCGTACAACTCAATGCTGAATTGATAGATACTTTTGACCTTTACTGGTTCAAGGTTGTAGGTCAGAACAAACCACGAAATCCGGTACAACCATTCTATCACCTGAAAAGCGATAGTTTCTGGCATCTGGTAGCTGTGCCAGGAATGGAACAGGCATTACAAAGCTCTAGCAATGTTCGTTCCTTCAAGCACTTGAACAGTCTTGCTCTGGGGGCAACGTTTGATGAATCGTTATTTGAGCTATTGAAAAACCCACAAACACGAGACGAATTGCGGCAGGTGCTGATTGAAACGTACTTTGCTCCTGAGACTCGCCCATTGCTGGTGGAAGTAGGTAAGATTACCGCGCAATCGTTTGAGTACAGCCGCGAATTGCTCAACCGCTCGCAGGGAAAATTCAACTTGAAGGAAACGCTCGAAAGAGAGGAACAATACCACACCGAGTCGCGCTCAGCAGGGTTTCGTCGTGTTATTGTTAAAGCATACAATCATATCTGTGCTGCGTGCAGGATTCGAGTTGTCACTCCAGAAGGGTACACCGCTGTTTCGGCAGCGCATATTGTTCCGTGGAGTGTTAGCCACAACGACGACCCACGTAACGGTATGGCTCTTTGTGGCACTCATCACTGGGCTTTTGACAAAGGGTTAATCGGCATTACTCCTGACTACCACATTGTTGTTTCTCCTGTGGTCATATCGGATGACGAATTGTCCAGTCCCCTACGAGAACTTCATGAACAAAAAATGCACCTTCCAGACGAGAATGCCCTGTACCCGGCAAAACGGGCTTTGGAATGGCACTATGACAATGTGTACCGCGAGAATGCTCCATCCAGAATGCTATGAATGCAGCTTTTGTTCTAGCTTCTGATCCTCTTCTGTTCGTGCCAATTCCAACAATTGTTTGATTGCGTTTGCCGTGAGTTTGATGCTGTCCTGTGCCTTGCTCATTTTGCCACGAATCATTGCCCGTCCTTCCCATAGTGCAGTGTTTTGCTGGGACCAGTCAACATCAGCAAGTGATTGCAAGCGGTCTACCCAATTATTTTGGGGTATGCCTGAATAGCTCCCCATCGGGGTCATCCTGGGCACACCGCTCACGCAGCAGGGCCACAAACAGCATATCCCATTCCCCCGTCAGGGTATAGCGATTGATTTCCCGCTCACCATCTGGAGGGTAGTTTGCCGGGTTTGGGGTTGTCGGGTCATTCAACGAGAGACAAAACCCGATACGGCAGAGCAGATTGGGATTCAATCCTGTTTTAGCCTTCAACTGGCTCAACCGCTGGTCTACTTCTTTGCACACACGCAGGCGGTTCAACTTCATACCGCCACCTCCACAGTTTCCGACCCTTCCGAGACTTCCACTGGTTGCGCTACCGGCTGGAACTTCATCTCGGTGTATCCCTGTTCCTGATCGAAAACCAGATGGTAGCAATGTGAGATTGCTGGTTGCAACGTATTGAATGCTTCCGCGTCTATTTCCGTATCTGTTGCCAGCAACACCACCTGGTGTGCTGCCTGGGGAAGAAAGCGCGTCAACATTGCATGACGGTGTTCGCTGTCGAGCCGGCCCATCGGGGTATCAACAATGATGGGAAAGGCTCGCCCCGAAACCGAGCGCAGGGCCCACAGCAGCGACATTGCATACAACTGCTTTTCACCCGCCGACAACTCCGATGTTGGGATGGGGATACGATTGGTCCCATACAACACCACAGTGTAGTGCTGAGGGTCTATCTGTACTTCGCGCACCAGTGATTGTTTGCGGCACAGCAAGTTGAAGAACCGCGAAATCTCATGCTCAATCTCCTTGAGTTTCATCCCTTTCATTTCGTTGAGGTAATCGTCAAGGGCGGCCCGGGTCTTCATTGCCATTGCTATGCGCCGATCCACCATATCTGATGCAGCAAGTTCTTGTCCGATCTTTTTCATCTGGCGTTCACATTCAGCACGCTGCATCTCGGCCTGATGCACCTGTTGCCGGAGTTGTCCAAGTTGTTCCTGTTGTCTCCCTTTTTGTTCGGCAAGCTGAGTAAACTTTTCGATGAGCGGGCTGGCAACTGCGGTATCGGGGACCTGTCGGAGTGCGTGGGTCAATGCACTACGGGTTCGCTCAAGCTGCTCCATCTTGAGGGTAAGTGTGTGAAGCTCCTGCGGGGTCTGCTGTGTGGCCATCTCAATCCAGTCGGTCAGCCTGTCACGGTCCTGCACTGAAAGCGGGTGGCGTATTGCGATTGCCTGCTGTGTTGCTTGTGGCTGGATAAGCGTTTGCACCCCGCTGGCGATTTGCTCCCACTCGTGCGCGGCAATCTGCGGGGCTGTTTCTTGCTGAAAGGAGGTATTGTGGAGTGCATCCAGCACTTTTACCGCAAGTGACTGCTGTATCTCTCTGGCAATAGAATCTTTTTCTGCAATGGTCTCCTGTTCCAGACGTTCACGCAACCGCATGCACCACGCCGGCGCAACGGCGAACGGTAACAGACGACTGGCAAGGTCGCGGATGGCCACACGAGTTTCTTCAAGTTCGCGCTCAACTTCTTTCTGTTGCTGCTCCTGGGCATCGCGCTGCTGGACAAAACTTGCCCCCTCGCGCACAAGGGCTTGACGTGCTTTGTCAAGCTGATCAAGCGTGCGATCCAGGTGCGATTGCAGCCCGGCCAGGTCCTGCTTCCGTTCTTTGCATTGTTGTTCAGCTTCATCGTATGCCTGTTGTGCCGCTGAAAAACGGATTTCCAGGTTTGAGCGATCCTGTTGCTGTTTCTGACGCAGGTAGTTCCCCAGGTCGGAGTGGAGTCGCTCTATCAGGTCGAGGTTCAGCAGTCCACGGATAGCCGTTTCCATTGCGCTCCTGCTGGTCGTCTCATCCGCGAGTGCCTGGATTTTCTCCCCATCAAAGAAGAAGAGGTCTGCCACACCGGGTGGGATAAGGTCACGCAAAAAGTCGTTCCAGTGTTCTGCTGCAATCTCCTGTAATACCCGACCATCTTTGAAGATAGATACGTTCTCATTCAGTGTTTTACCTTCAAGATACCAGGTGCGGGCAGCATCGTAGGTACTGCGAATACCAACGTGAGTATGTTCAAATTCCAGTCGGAGCGTGAGCGTCTGTTCACCGGTGTGCTCTTTCCCGCGATTGAAACGCTGGCGGATAAACGCTTCATAATCGGCGTAACGCACTCGCGCACCTAACGCGCTGCGCCCATACAGACACAAGCGGACGGCTTCGAGAATGGTTGTTTTGCCTGCTCCATTCTGCCCGGCAATAAGCACGACCGGACGGGTGTCGCCACTATTCCCTGCGGGGCGCAGGGTGAATTCGTTATACCCACGATAAACACCGAAGTTGAGAATTGTGAGCCTTGTGAACATCATGACAGATTGTCCTCTTCTGCTGGTTGCAGTGATGGTAATGGCGGCAGGTTGTGCTCACGGCGCACCGTCTCCTCGTCGCGCCACTCCTCACCAAGCACATCCTCAATGCGCTGGAAAATGCCCGCACGCCGGTGCATCCCCTGCATCTGACGTTCCTGCTCCAGCAACCGTGCCACCATCTCCGTAGGGAGATGGTGGACCTGACAGATGTCGTGCAAGACCCGATATTCCTGAGCGGTAAATGCTCCGATGTCATCTTGTAACCAGTCAAGCGTCTGGCCTGTTATTTCGGCATAGATCTGTGGCACAGCATCATCCCAGTCTTGCCGCTCGGTGCGCCATATGCGCCGAATTTCGTGTAACTCTGCCTCGGTGATGAGTTCCAGTGTAGGATCGGGACCAACGGTTCGCACCTGGTTCTGGGTATCAAGCAACGTTCGCAACACTTCTTTGCAAAAATCCAGGCGGTAGGGGCCACGAATGAGTTTTCCCTCTTTGATAGACACCTGGCCGGTGCGCCGCTTGTGTTCCCGGTACTGGTGTTTTATTGCGGGATCTTGTGTTTCTGCCAGAAAATCACGAAACTCCAATAGTGGTTGCATCCACTCCTCTCCGCGATCAATCATTGCCTGCATTGAGTGGTCTCGCTCCACAACAGTGCAGGTCCAGCATCCGAAGCGGCTGTTGCCACAGGAAGGCGTGGTTTCATCCACAACAAGTGGACACTCCGCCGATGCCGTGCGATACATCGCGGCAAGTTTGCGGTTATTGCCGCCCCAGGGCGAGGGCGTTTGCAGGAGGTAGGTCCACACATCATCAGTGGTGAAGTCTTCAATGGGGGTATAGACATAGGCGCGGGTAAGGATGTGATGGCGGTTGAGGCGGCTGCCGGTAATTTTGCCGTGCTTGCTCGTCATCACCTGGGCGCGGCTATTGCTCTCACTCTTGCGCCCGCCAAGCACCATGACCACCTCACCAAACTCGGCGGCGCGGTCGAGAATGAAACGATTGGCCGGGTTGATTTTCATACGTTCGGTACACCAGCGGAAACGCTGGTTTGGGGCAGGGTAGCCACGCCCGATCAGATTAACCCAGAACGTGTCGCTGATGTAGGGTATAACCTTCTGTGCTTCAATGGGCAAATCCTGATCCTGTGCAGCCTCGTTCATAAGTCGCAATGTGCTAGTGATATGATCAACAATCACCGGGGTTTCAACCAGCGTATCCGATGCAATAACGTACACTGGTTTGTGGCGTTTGTCGGGGGGCAACCCGGCGAGAGCATGCCAGACAAGCTGCACGGTAGCGGTTGAATCTTTGCCTCCGCTGTAGCCAATAACCCACGGCATATGGCTAGAAGCATAGACCTCGCGTATCTCGTGATAGATGTCATCAAGGGAGCGGGTGTCGAAAACAGAGCGATCTTCCAGAGACCGCCCATTGTGGGTACTCATACAATCTCTCTTTCTGGACGGTATCCATTGACCTGATGCTCTATTGCCGCATCATCTTCCGTGAGCGACAGCCCAAGTATCTGCTTGATAGCGTTGGCCGTCAGGTTGACGTTTATCCAGGCTTTGCTCATCTTTCCGTGGTGCATTGCTCGTCCTTCCCACAGTTTCGTGTTGGCCCTGCGCCAATCCATATGGGCCAGTGGTTCGAGCCGCTGCGGCCAGGTGTCAGGAACCGCAGTAATCAATGCCCGTCCTGCAATGCCAAGCGCATGCAGAGCGACTCCATGCGAATGCACATACTGCGTCCGAAGATCAAACCCATTGACCTGGCGTTTGATTGCCTGTCGCCATTCGGGGATAATCTCACACAAATGAGACCAGTAACTTCGAGCCAATACTAGATCATCCTCGGAGATGACATCGCCTTTTTTCTTTCCCAGAAGTGCCAGCGTTGCCTGATGGATTGCACTGAGGGTGAAAATTTTCGTGCTGCGGTTGGAGATGGTCGTTTTCTCTGTGTCGGTGAAATCGCGGAAAATGGGGACCGTTTCAATGAGATCAAGCGCAAGGCGGGCCAGGGGGTCACGTTTATCATAGAGGATACCAATAGATCGAGTCGGGCGCACAGCGTGTTTGTTCAGGTCGGCAAAGATTTGCTGGCTGCGTTCCAGCCCGGTATCCAGGAAGAAGACAACAGAGATAGTCTCATCGCCCAGGGCGGGGTTTTCCTTCAGTGCCTCTTCAATCGCTGCGCGACGGTGCTGGCCATCGTTGATCAGGAAACGTGCAGTCATCGGCACAATGAGCATCCCCACATCGCGGGCGTAGCCGTGGTCGGCCATCGGCTCAAATCGGACATCGCCATCTATTGAGGCGGTAATTGAGGAAAAGACGTATTCGGAACAGTTTTCGAGGATATATCGAGCAATTTCGGGGATGCGGGTCCGATTGAGCACACGCTGTGCCCGAAGTTCAGGCGGAATCTCTTCCTCATCGAACAGGAATATCTTGGGAATGAGTTTGATGGGGCACATCACAACATAGTATTCGCGCCCGGCCTGGATGCCTCGTAGCCCGATAAACTGGTAATTAAATGGCTCCATCAACATCCCTCCGAGGGATTTGGAAGTAAAACATGTTCTAAAGGAAGTATACCTGATACAGGAATTTTGTCAAACATTGGAGCTAAAAAGCAAAAATAGCTTTCCTATTATACCTGATTTTCGAGTATGATATACTTCGGGCAATGAGGAGTAACGACAGGAGAAGAAACAGATGGACCAGCAGACGCTCAATGTGTATACCCAGGATGCAGCCGCACTTTGTGCAACCTATCGGAACATTATCCCTGCCGACCTCTACCGGTTTATCCAACAACATTTTCACCAGGGGCAAGCGACTGCCGACATGGGCTGTGGCAGCGGGCGTGATGTGGCCTGGTTGGAAGCACACGGCTATCCAACCACTGGCTACGATGCATCGGGAGCGATGCTGACAGAGGGCCGCCGCGCCTACCCTGGCATTGATGTACGTGAGGCGGCCCTGCCCGGCCTGTCCACTATTCCCGACCAGGCCTGTACCAACGTGTTGTGCTGTGCGACACTTATGCATCTCCCGCATAACGAAACAGCAGCAGCAATCGGTAATCTTGCCCGTATTGTGCGCCCCGGCGGTCGGGTGGTGGTGTCCTACCTTGCAACTGCGGCAACGAAACGTCGCGACGATGGACGGCTCTTTACGGCGTTGAACAGAGATGCGTTGTATGCGCTGTTTGAGCGGACGGGCCTGGCTGTGCTGGCTATTGAGATGCAAGCAGACGCGACCCGCGTCGGGGTGCAGTGGCTTACGCTGGCGGGGGAGCGACGATACTGAGCGTTCTAATGATTATGTGGAAACTGACAATAGACTGCTATCATACCAAAACCGGTTGATCCCGTATCATTGCCCTCACCCCCGCCGTTGGCGCAGCTGCCCCTCTCCCAGCAGGAGAGGGGCAGGGGGGTGAGGGACGGATAGTTTCTGTGTTTACCCGGAGATGGTATCAATCATAGTCCCAAACCAGGAGCAATTTCCCATCTGGCAGGGTACTGCCATACTTCCGGGCTTCCTCCTGACACAATCGCCATAATCGTTGGGCTTCTTCAATGTGGGGGGCGAGAACATCCAGCAGGTCATCAAATGGAATAACCTGGCGGCACGGTGCAAGTGGAACATGCCAACGACTTGCAAGATCATCATCACTGATCATCACGAAAATCCCCAGATAGGGATCGCTTTCGTAATCAGTTTGGATTCTTCTATCGGATGGTTCATTCAGTATATGAGTCCAATAGAAGTCGCCTTCGAGATCTGGGATCTCTTGAGTTCCATAGAGAATGCCGTTATAGTATTGCTGTCCCATAGAGTACCTTCTTTCTTATCAATAAATTGGTTCACCTGGTCCGGTCATCCCGTTCACCCCCCCACCTCATCCAGCACGGTTTGCACCTTGCGATAGGCCGAACCTCCCGTCGCCCCGCCGAACACCTCGCGGCA
>DAOTUF010000019.1:0-15765 GCA_034437495.1 Chloroflexaceae bacterium
TACTTCGATATGTTCACTGACTACCCCATTCATGCGCTGAACTGGCACGACCGCGAGACGGACCCCTCCCTGGCAGAGGGCATCCAGCGCTTCCCCGGCCTGGTGATGGGCGGCATTAGCCAGCAGGACATTGTAGAGGGTACCCCGAAGACAATTCGCCACCTGGCACAGCAGGCCGTGGCTGACACGGGAGGCCGGCGGATGGGGTTGGCGACGGGGTGTGTGCTGCCGACCGTGGCTCCCTGGGGGAATATCCGGGCGCTGCGGGCCGCAGCAGAAGCGAAAGCCTGAGTCCATTTGAATGGGGTGCGTATGGATGCTTCGTTGACCAGTTTGCAGCTTGATATTGCCGACGTCTCTGCCAGCTATGGCGCTCGGACGGTCTTTCACCATATCTCGCTCATCCTCCGCGCCGGGGAGGTGCTGGTGGTCAGCGGGGCAAACGGCAGCGGGAAAAGCACGCTCCTGCGGGTGCTGTGTGGCCTGCAAAAGCCCACCGGTGGGACGGTCTCCTATCGCTGGAACGGGGCAAGCTCCCCCCCCCGTGACGCGACCCACCTCATCGGGTGGGTTTCGCCTGACCTGGCCCTCTACCGCGAGTTGACCGGCGCTGAGAACCTGCGTTTCTTTGCGGCAGTGCGCGGTCTCCCCACCAGCGCCACCGATGTTGAGGGTCTCCTGTCCCGGGTGGGGTTGGGGGGACGGGGGGATGACCGGGTCTCCTCCTACTCGTCGGGGATGGCCCATCGGCTGCGCTACGCCTATGCGCTGCTGCACCGGCCCCCGGTGCTCCTGCTCGATGAACCCACCGTCACGCTGGATGAACGCGGGGCGGGGGTAGTCGATTCGCTCATTGAGGCGCAGCGGCAGAAGGGGATAACCGTGGTGGCGACCAACGACCCGCGCGAACTTCGCTACGGGGACTATATCCTGACACTCGGGGTCGGATGAGGCATATCATCAACGCAAGCCTGGCGGTCTTCTTCAAGGACCTGCGCAGCGAACTGCGCACGCGCTATGCGCTCAATGCGCTGGTGCTCTTCGCGGCAAGCACGGCGGTCGCGGTCAGTCTGGGGGTGGGGGGGTTCCTCGGCATCCAGCGCGACGGGGAGTCGCTGCTCATCCAGTCGGCGCTGCTGTGGATTGCCCTGCTGTTTGCGGCGCTCAACGGGCTGGCCCGCAGCTTCATCCACGAGGAGGAGACGCGCACCACTCTGGGGCTGCGGTTGGCGGCTCCAGCGCTGGCGGTCTACCTGGGCAAGTTTCTGTTCAACCTGGTGCTGCTGGTGGTTCTGGACGCTGTGACCAGCCTGCTCTTCCTCGTCTTCGTGCATGTGGAGGTGGGGAACGTGGGGCTGTTTGTGGCGCTGCTGGCCGCGGGGAACCTGTGTCTGGCGACTGCTACGACCATTCTGGCGGCTATCATTGCCAGGGCGAGTTTCAAGGGCACGCTCTTTGCGGTGCTGGCCTTTCCGCTGCTGGTCCCCCCCCTGATTGTCGCCATCCAGGGGACGGCCCCGGCGCTGGCGGGGGACCCCTGGAGCACGGGCTATGATGCGCTGCGGGCGCTGCTGGCCTACGCCGTGGCGACGTTCGTGGCTTCGCTGATGCTCTTCCGGTTTGTCTGGGATTCCTGATACCAGGGATGGGTGGCGCGTGATGAGCTTTCCCCCTCTCATTGCGATTGTTGGCCCCACCGCGGTGGGCAAAACGGCCATGGGGATTGCTATGGCGCACGACCTCGATGGCGAGATTGTGTCGGCCGACTCGCGTCAGGTCTACCGCGGCATGGATATTGGCACGGCCAAGCCCACCCCGCAGCAGCGGGCAGCGGCCCCCCACCACCTGGTTGATATCATCCACCCCGACGAGCCGTTTTCGCTGGCGCTCTACCAGGAGTGGGCCATGGCAGCCATTGGGGAGATTACGGCGCGGGGACGGGTGCCGCTGCTGGTGGGGGGCACGGGGCAATATCTGGCCGCCGTGCTGGAGGGGTGGAACGTGCCGCGGGTCGAGCCACAGCGCGAGCTTCGGGCGGCGCTGGAGCGCGAAGCGCAGGAGCAGGGAGCCGCAGCGCTCTATGCTCGTCTGGTGCAGGTTGACCCGCAGGCAGCGGCGACCATCTCGCCCCAGAATGTGCGGCGCATCGTTCGAGCGCTGGAGGTGTACGAAGTCACCGGGCAACCCATTTCGGCGCAGCAGACCCGCCACCCTCCCCCCTACTCCATCGCCACCTGCTGGCTCACGCTCCCTACGGAAACCCTCTACGCCCGTATCGACGCCCGCGTGGATATGATGATGGAGGCGGGGTTGCTGGAGGAGGTGCGGAAGCTCCTGGAGACGGGCTACCACTGGGGGTTGTCGGCCATGTCGAGCCTGGGCTATGTCCAGTTCCGTCCCTTCTTCGAGGGGGAAGCACCGCTGGAGGCGTGTGTCCAGCGCCTCAAATATGACACGCACCGCTTTGCCCGCCAGCAGAAGGGATGGTTTCGTCGGCTGCCGGGCGTGGTGCGGGTGGGGGCCGGAGGGGTTCACCCCCCCGCATCCCGATGCAGCCGGTGATACTCGTCGGCAGCGTGTTCGAGAAAGCGTTCCTCGTCGCCACGCCGGAGCGCCACCCCCAGGCGCGAACCGATACGCTCGGCAAGCTGCCACCCCAGGTGCAGGCGGCTCTCGCGGCCCAGTTCTCGCCGCCGCCGCAAAAACTCCTGCACCAGTTCGTAGTCCTCTCTGGTGAACCGGTGCAGGTTGGGGACGGTCGGGGTGAACGGTTCAAGCGGGGCGGCTCCCTCGGTTGCGCGGGGAGGGGAGGGAGCCGCCGGGTCCCGCAACTCCGTGCGGGCGACCAGACTTTCAAGCGACACTGAGACCCGGTCTTTCACGACCAGCGTGCCCCCGGCCAGGTCGCCGAGCCGCCGCGCTCGCCGGTCGATGAACATCGCCAGCACCCCCAGGCCATAGAAGAACGGCAAGAAGTCGACAAACCGCACCAGGTTGCGTATGGCCGAGGCCACGAACGTCACGGGCCGCCCCCCCTCCCGAACGACCCGCAGCCGAATGAGCCGCTTGCCAGGCGTCTGGCCATTCCAGAGCAGTTCAAAAAAGAGGTAGTAGCCCCAGAAAAAGACAAAGCTCAGGATGCCCCCGACGGCCAGGACCATTTGCTCGCTTCCCGCCGCCTCAACCAGGCTCGCAAGGAAGGCCATCGTCAGCAGGAGCGCTATCTGTACCAGCAGCAGCAAAAAGGTGTCAACGATGGCCGCCAGAAAGCGCGACGCGATGCCCGCAACCCCATAGCTGAAGGCGATATGCTCCGGGGTGTCGATGGTATAGCGTTCGTCAATCATCAGGCTATCCGGGGATACGGGCGCTCGGCGTCGTCGGGCGGAGCCGACATCAGGTCCGGGGACTGGTCTTCCCCCTCCCCCTGCAAGTGCTGCATATCATTGCACCGTGCCATCTCCCACCCGTCGGGCGAGTGGCGCAAGATATTGATGGAGGTGTTGCCGATATGCGGGCAGGGGAGCCGGGTGACGTCGAACTCCTGACAGACATAGCCGAGCATCATCCGGATAGGCCCACCATGCGAGAAGAACGCCAGGGTCTCGCCGTGGTGCTGCGCGACAATCGCCTCTATCCCCTGGATGACCCGCTTCCGCAGCGCGGCCAGCGTCTCGCCCCCCCCGCGGGCGATGTCCTGCCCCTGTTCCAGCAGCGCGTATTCCACCGGGTAGCGGGCTTTGATATCCTCACGGGTCAGGCCGCTCCAGGCTCCCAGGTCAATTTCGCGCAGCGGCGGCAGCAACTCCACGGGAACGTTCATTGCTGCGCCCACCTCCCAGGCCGTCTGGTAGGCCCGGGCCAGGTCGCTGCTGTAGATGTAGTCGAAGCGAACTCCCTCCGCAACCAGCCGTTGTGCCAGCAGCCGGGACTGCTGGACGCCCTGCTCATTGAGCGGGATGTCCACATGCCCCTGCCAGCGTCCATCCATGTTCCAGTCCGTTTCCCCATGGCGGATAAGGTAGACAGTCGTTATCATCAAGTCTCCTCGTGCCCATAACCAGCAGTGCTTTCGGCATTGCTCTCCGTATCGTCGTGGTAATCGTTTGGTCGATCATACCCGCATGCCTCATCATACCATATGCGCGGCAGGGTGGTGGCAGCGCTGTCGTAGAATAGTCCTGTGGAACGCAGCGAGGATGCGGGCAGACCGGGCATCAACTCCGCGCATTCGTCAGATGAAAACCATGTGCATAAAAAGCACAGAGTTTCGCCCTTTTTAGGGGGAGAGTGTGGTATACTTGATGGTACGTCCCCGGCAGGAGATCCCAGGGGGGTTGCCAGGTTCCAAAAGCTCCCCGCACCCTTCGCGTCTCATTATCGTTGCCGTTACCGTTGCTGCACGCATATCAACTTCCCTCTGCCCCCGTTTCCCCCGCGTATGACGGGTGGCGAACCACAGGTCTTCTGCTGGATCTGGCCTATCAGTGGGAAAGGAACAGGGAAATGGGAGAGACCGGGCAAGACGAACGGTCCAGGCTCCGCCAGCGCCTTGCGGAACTGGAGCAGACCGTCGAGCAGCAAGCCGCCGAGTTGGAACGGGCGAGAGCAGCGACCCGGGCCGAACGGGAGCGGCGGGAGCAGGCAGAGGCTACGCTCAACAAGCGCCGGGCACGCTATGCCGCCAGACATAAGCGGTTGAAAGCAGCCCTGCGCGAAAACGAGGAGCGCTTTCGCCGGGTCGTGGAACAGCTCATCGATGGGGTCGCGCTGGCAGATGAGACGGGGCACTGTACCGGCTGGAACCAGCAGGCCGAGCGCATCACGGGGTTGGCCGCAGCGGAGGTGCTCGGGAAGCCGATGTGGGACGTGATGTTTGCGTCGCTCCCGGAAGAGTGGCGCACCCCCGAGGTCTACGAGCAGCAGAAGGCAAGCCTCCAGGCGTTCTTTCGCACCGGCCAGGCTCCCCAGGCCAACCATATCCAGGAGCGTGAAATCCAGCACCCCGACGGGTCACGCATCGTCATCGAAGCCTCCGTCTCGCCGACCATCACCCCGCGGGGCTTTCTGATGTGCGGGGTCTTTCGGGATGTCACCGAGCGCAAACGGATGGAAGAGGCGCTGCGCGAGAGCGAGGAGCGCTTTCGCAGCATTGTGGAACAGTCGGTTGACGCCATTGTGCTGGCCGACGAGACCGGGCGCTACATCGAATGGAACCAGAGCGCCGAACGGGTTTCTGGCCTTTCCCGAGCCGAAGTGCTTGGGAAACCTGCCTGGGACGTGATGTTTGGCCTGCTCCCGGAGGAGCAGCGCACCCCGGCGGTCTATGAGCGCTTCAAAACGGGGATGCAGGCGTTCTTCCGCACCGGCCAGCCTCCCCAGGCCAGCACCGTCCGCGAGCGCAAGATACAGCGCCCCGACGGGACCAGCGTCTATGTCCAGGACTCGGTCTTTCCCATCAAGACCTCACGGGGCTTTCTGGTGTGCGGTATCCTGCGCGATATCACCGAGCACAAGCGGATGGAAGAGGCGCTGCGCGAGAGCGAGGAGCGCTTTCGCCTGCTGGTCGAGCATGCCCGCGACATCATCTTCCGCTGCCGCTACCAACCAACCCGCGACTTCGACTATGTCAGCCCCTCGGTGGAGCACATTCTGGGCTACACCCCCGATGACTACTACGCCGACCCCGACCTCGCGACGAAGGTCATCCACCCGGAGAGCCGCCCCTTTCACGACAGGGCGGTGCAGGCGACAACCCCCACCTCCTACGGTCCATCAACGCTCCGCCATATCAGCAAAGATGGGCGAGATGTCTGGCTGGAAACGCACCTGTGGACGATGTTTGACGAACACGGCTCCCTGGTCGCCATCGAAGGCATCGCCCGCAATGTCACCGAGCGCAAGCGCATGGAAGACGAATTGCGCCAGGCCAGAGACGCGGCATCGGCAGCGGCGCGGGCCAAGTCCGAATTTCTGGCCAACATGAGCCACGAAATCCGCACCCCCCTCAACGCCGTCATCGGGATGACCAGCCTGCTGCTGGACACCGGCCTCTCCCCGGAGCAGTATGACTATGTGGAGACCATCCGGATGAGCGGGGAGGTGCTGCTCACCCTCATCAATGATATCCTTGACTTCTCCAAAATCGAGGCGGGCCGGCTGGATATGGAATACTACGCCTTCAACCTGCGCGAATGCATCGAAGACGCGCTGAACCTGCTGGCGTCGAAGGCCGCCGCCAAGAACCTCAACCTGACCTACGAGATGGACGAACCCACCCCGGAGATGGTGATGGGCGACAGCGCCCGCGTGCGGCAGGTGCTCGTCAACCTGGTAGACAACGCCATCAAGTTTACCCACGCGGGTGAGGTGGTGGTGTCGGTGGGGGTTTCGGGGGGTCGGGGGGCGGAAGCGTGCGGAGACCCGACCCCCGACCCTCGACCCTGGCACGACGTGCATATCACCGTGCGCGACACGGGCATCGGCATCCCCTCCGACCGCCTCGACCGCCTCTTCCAACCCTTCAGTCAGGTGGACGCTTCGACGTCGCGCACCTATGGCGGCACTGGCCTGGGGTTGGCCATCTGCCACCGCCTGGTCAGCATGATGGGCGGCACCATCTGCGTCGAAAGCGAGGTCGGCAGGGGAACCACCTTTCACGTGACCTTCACCACGGAAGAAGTCCCGTCCCCACCCCAACCCTTCCGGTCCCCCGACCAACCCGTGCTGGCGGGCAAGCGGGTGCTGCTGGTCGATGATAATGCGACCAACCGGACTATCCTTTCGCGCCAACTCCGGCGGTGGGGCATGCACCCGGTCGAAGCCGGGTCGCCCGTCGAGGCGCTGGCCTTGATACGGGAGGGTCCCCCCTTCGACCTGGCCATTCTCGACATGCGCATGCCAGAGATGGACGGGATGACGCTTGCTATGACCATCCACACCCGGCACGACCCCGCCTCCTTCCCCATTATGATTTGCGCGTCGGTGAGCGTGCAGAGCGAAGCCTACCGCTCCGGGAAGGCGCAGATAGCCGCGGTGCTCGTCCGACCTGTGCGCGTGGCGCTGCTGCACGAAACGCTGGTCCGGATGGTGCAGGGGCAGCCGCTCCCCTCCCGGAGGGTCAACGGGCCGGAGGTAGGAGTCCGCCAGATGGGGACGCACTATCCCCTGAATATCCTGCTGGCCGAGGATAGCATGGTCAACCAGAAGGTAGCCCTGCACATGCTGGACAAACTGGGCTACCGCGCCGACACTGCCGCCAACGGTCACGAGGTGCTTGCGGCGCTGAACCGCCGGTGCTACGATGTCATCTTGATGGACGTGCAGATGCCCGAGATGGATGGGATAGAGGCCACGCAGCGTATTCGGGCCGAGCACCCCCCCGACCGTCAACCCTGGATTGTCGCGATGACCGCGCACACGCTGCAAGGCGACCGCGAGTGGTGTCTGTCGGCGGGGATGGATGACTATATCGGCAAACCATCCCGCCTGGAGGACCTGGCCGAAAAGCTGCGCCACGCCGCCATACGGACGCAGCGACCTTCCGTTTGCTCCTATTCCCCTCCCCGTGGGACACCTCGCCTTTTTTCCTCTCCGTCTCTTCCCACCAGTCTCCCCGATGCACATCTCCCCATAGACGACGACGCCTATGCCACCTTTCTTGACATCGCTGGAGAGGCAACCCCGCAGCTGGTGGCGCTCTTCCTCAGCGACACGGGGGAGAAACTGGTCGCAATGCAGCAATCTCATGCCCGTGGTGATACCCCGATGCTCACCAGGCTCTCCCATGCGCTCAAGTCGAACAGTGCGCAGTTCGGGGCGCTGCCCCTTTCGTCGCTCTGCCGCGACCTGGAGATGCAGGCGCGAGCCGGGGAACTGCGGGGAGGACGGGAGCTTCTGGCTCAGATTGAGGCGGAGTTTGCGCGGGTGCGACAGGCGATGGAGGGACGAGCGCGGGAGTACCCGGAAGCATAGGGTCCCGCGCCGTTGCTCTCCCCTCTTTCCCCTCTTTCTCCACTTGTGAGGATACCCCACGTGTGATACACTGGTACGCGCCCGGTCAAAGAAGATAGTATTGATATGAAAGAAGGACATGGTGGTCTTCTATGAAATTTCGAGATGTGATACACCACGCTCGCAGTGAGGGGACCCTGGTGGAAATCGATGCCCCCACCGACCCGGACCTGGAGATAGCGCGGGTCATCCTCCAGCACGATGGGCGACCCGTGCTCTTTACCAACGTGCAGGGACACCCCGGTTGGCATGTAGCGGCTGGCATCGCCTCGTCCCGCGACTATTTCGCCATGGCGCTCAAGGTGGGAGTGGAAGAACTGATCCATACGCTGGCAATAGCCATGGAAAATACCGTTGCTCCGTCGGTGGTTAAGGAAGCCCCATGCCAGGAAGTCGTTGAAACTGACCTGAACCTCTCCCGTTTGCCCATTCTGCGCCACTTCTCGGACGATGGGGGACCCTACATCACCTCGGCCGTGCTCATCCTCGATGACCCCGACCACGGACCCAATGTCTGCTTCCACCGCCTGCTCAAGCTGGATGAACGGCGGTTTGTAGCCCGCGTGGTCGAAAACCGCGGCACGGATATGGCCCTGCGCAAGTCGGGAGGGGAGGTGCCCGTCGCTATCTGCATCGGCAACGCGCTGCCAGTGCTGCTGGCTGGCTCGATGTCGCCGCCAGATGATGTGGATGAACTGGAGATTGCCAACGCCCTCTCCCCCACCCCGGTGGTGCGCTGCAAGACGGTGCCGCTCTACGTCCCTGCCGACAGTGAAGTGGTGCTGGAGGGTCGCCTGACCCGCGCAACGGCCCCCGAAGGTCCCTTTGTAGACCTGACCGAGACGATGGACCCGGTGCGGCCCGGCCCGGTCATTGAAATCGACTGTGTGACGCACCGCCGCGCCCCGATCTATCAGGCGCTTTTGCCTGGCAAGCTCGAACACAAACTCCTGATGGGTATGCCGAAGGAGCCATCAATTTTTACGGCGGTCAAGCGGGTTTGCCGCTGCACCAACGTGGCCATCACGCCCGGGGGGGCCAGCTGGCTCCACGCCGTAGTCCAGATTGCCAAGCGCGACCCTGACGATGGCCGGCGGGCGATTGAAGCCGCCTTCCAGGGGCACGGTTCGCTCAAGCACGTCGTCGTAGTGGATACTGATATCAACCCCTACGACCCCGCCGAGGTGGAGTGGGCCATCGCCACGCGCTTCCAGGCGCAGCGCGACCTGATAGTCCTGCCCGACCAGCCCGGCAGCAGCCTCGACCCGTCGGGCATCCACGAGCCGGGGCAGAAGGCCCGCACCGCCAAGATGGGGCTTGATGCGACCATTCCGTGGGGCACAGACCGCACCGCGTTTGAAAAGGTTCGCTACCAGTAGTACGAGTGAGGGAGGGGCCATGCGTCTGACCAACGAAGAACAGGCGATGCTGGCGGGCGATTTCGGGCCGGGCGTGCGCAAGGCCATGGAAATCATCACCGCCCTGGGGAAGATCTACGGCGCGGCAGACCTGGTCCCCGTGACCAGCGTGCAGGTGGCGGGGGTCAGCTACAAGAACCTGGGGGATGCGGGTCTGGAATTCCTCACCGAGTGGACCGCGCAGGGGGCGCGGGTGCGCGTGCCGACGATGCTCAACCCCGCCGGGGTTGACCTGGAGCGCTGGCAAGAACTCGGGTTCGACGCGGCCTTTGCCGACAAGCAGCAGCGGGTCATTCAGACCTTCGCGGCGATGGGCATTCGGACCACCTGCACCTGCACCCCCTACCTCATTGGCAACATCCCCAGACGGGGCGAACATGTGGCCTGGGCCGAATCCAGCGCGGTCAGCTTTGCCAACAGCGTGCTCGGGGCCCGCACCAACCGCGAGGGCGGCCCCGGTGCCCTCGCCGCGGCCATCACCGGGCGCACGGCCCGCTTTGGCCTGCACCTGCCGGAGCACCGCCGGGCCACGCTGGTGATTGAAGTGGACTGCCCGGTCACGTCCTTCTCCGACTTCGGAGCGCTTGGCACGATGGTGGGCAAGATAGCCCGCAACCGCGTGCCCTTCTTCGTCGGGTTGGACATTTCCATCGAGGGGGAACGCATTCCGGGGGTGCCCTTTGCGGTGGACCTGCTGCGGGGGATGGGCGCGGCGATGGCGGCGACGGGGGCGGTGGCGCTCTACCACGTCCACCAGACGACCCCGGAGGCAGATATCCCCGATATCATTGACCCCGACGCCGAGACGGTGCGTATCACCAGCCTGCGGGAGGGCTACGCGGCGCTCAACAGCAGCGGGGGCGACGAGGGCGACGAGCGTGGCAACGGCGACGAAATAGACCTGGTGTGGATCGGGTGCCCCCACGCCTCGCTCACGCAGCTTGCCACCGTGGTGGAGCAGCTCCGGCGCAGGGGGCAGAAGGCTCGAACCGCGCTCTGGGTGACGCTGGCGCGGGATGTGCGCCAGGAAGCCGCGCAGATGGGGTTGGTGGAGGCGCTGGAAGAACTGGGGGGGCGCGTGGTGGCGGACACCTGCCTGGTGGTGGCTCCCGTGAAGCACCTGGGCTTCCGCCGGATGGCCACGATGTCGGCCAAGGGAGCCTGCTACACGCCCGGGCACTCCGGTCTCCAGGTGCGCTATGGGTCGCTGGAGGCGTGTATGGAGGCGGCAGTGACGGGACACTGGCGTGGTGCTGGTCCCGAGGGGTGAGCGAGAAGAGCGGGAGAAAAGCGGGGTCCGTTTCTCATTCTCATGGTACAATATCGCTCTGGAGAACGTGCGTTGTTTCGAGCGCACAAAGGAACCTCAAGAGACACAGAAGGAGCATCCATAGATGATGAACGCTATCAACATGTTGGAAGGGACGGTGCGGTCGGTCGTGCAAAAAGCCGTGGTGCCCGGCGCACCCGGAGAAGCCCCCACGGAGATTGAGCCACCCTTTGCCTCTATCTCCAGCAGTGGCAGCTTTTATGCCCGCATATCGGGTGGCATCGGGGGAGCCATCGGCGGCTCGATGGGCGGCGTGCTCGGCGGCTCCATTGGCGGCGTCATCGGCGGAACGATTATCTGGGTCATCGTGTGGGCTATCATTGGGGCCGTTATCGGAGAATTGATCGGTATCCTTGGCGGGGCGTTCGTAGAGATGAACAGCGGTGTGCCTGCCCAGGAGATGACCAGGAAAATCCCCAAAACGGCCATTGCAGAAGCCCTGGTCGGGGTGGTGAGCAGCATGGTCATCGGGGTGGTGATTGGTCTGCCGGTGGGGCTGCTTATTGGCCTGATCGTCGGGGTGCTCTCGTTCCTGTGAGGGGACGCGACCAGTCTATCATGAAAACGCTGACCGGACGAGTAATCAAAGCGGGGCAGGCCCGCGGGGTGGCGCTGGTCTCCCCGGAACCCCTCGGGTTTCTCGGCATGGTCGACCCGGAGAGCGGGGTGGTCGTTGAGCCGGGCCACCCCTTGCAAGGGGAGTCGGTGGCCGGGCGCGTGCTGGTCTTCCCGACGGGCAAGGGCAGCACCGTCGGCAGCTATACTATCTACCGCCTGGCAAAGGCGGGGCAGGCACCGGTGGCGATGATCAACGCCGAGAGCGAGCCGATTGTAGCCGTCGGGGCCATCATCAGCGATATTCCCATGGTGGACCGGGTGGATATCGGGCAGATACAGACGGGCGACCTGGTTTCGGTGGATGGGGAGACCGTGACTGTTTTCCCTTAGTCCATCTATTCGCACAGGAAGGGTGGGAGGTGAGAATAGCAGGAATTCTGGCCTGAAATGTGGTACAATACATGGCCCACCTGGGAACATGGTGGGGGGGTAAGTCCCTACTTCCTGCAAGCTCTGAGAGAGGAAGACCCCATGCACGAACGGATCAGTCCAATAGAAGCAATGGATTCCGACCAGCGGGACCTGGCGCTCTTAACGATGCAGCAGCACCTTGCCGAAGCGGAGCAGCAAGTCGAGATACTCCGTCAGCAAACAGAGGAATATCGCCGCCTCCTGGACACCGAACGGTCCCGGCGCGAAGGTGCGGAACGGGCCTGGCACAAGAGCACCGTGCTCCTCCGTTCTTTCGCCCGCACCCTTCCCTTTCCTGTACCCCTCTGGGAGCATACGGCCGAGATGGAACGGGCCAACGAGAGCCTGCGAGCGGAGGTCGCCAGCTACCGGCAGACGGAAGAAGCCCTGCGCGACCGTGAGGAGCATTTCCGCACGGTGGCCGAATTTACCTACGACTGGGAATACTGGATTGCTCCCGACGGAACCTACCTCTACGTGTCGCCTGCCTGCGAACGCATCACTGGCTACCGCCCTGCGGCCTTCTATGCCAACCCGGACCTGATGCTCTCGCTGGTGCATCCGGACGACCGCGAGCGCGTGGTGGACCACCTGTGGAATGAGATGCTCTCTCCCAATGCCTGTGCGCTGGAGTTTCGTATCATCGCCCACGATGGGACCGAACGCTGGATCGGGCACGTCTGCCAACCGGTCTACGACCACCACGGCTGCTGGCTCGGGCGGCGGGACAGCAACCGCGACATCACCCGGTGCAAGGGAGTAGAAGAGCATTTGCGCCAGCAAAAAGAAGCACTCCGAGAGGCCAACGAACTGCTGGAAAAGCTGTTCAACACGATGCACCTGCACATCGCCTCGATGGACCGCGATTTCAACTTCGTTCGGGTCAACCAGGCATACGCCACCGCGGACGAATGCGACCCCGCCTTCTTCGAGGGCAAGAACCATTTTGACCTCTACCCCGACGAGGAGAACGAAGCCATCTTTCGCCGCGTGGTTGAGACGGGCGAACCCTACACGGTCTATACCCGACCCTTCATCTACCCGTCACACCCGGAGCGTGGCACGACCTACTGGGACTGGACCCTGCTGCCCATACGGAGCGAGGGTGGGGAAATCGAGGGTCTGGTGCTGTGTCTGGTCGATGTGACGCGGCGGGTGCAGTTTGAGGAAGCCTGCCGGAACCTGGTGGACGGAAATACTTCGCCATAAACCACCAATTTTTTGCGAATAGTCAAGAAGGCTCCCAGATTCCCGCCCTTTTTCCGGCGGATTCTCCCCTTTCTTCCCGCTTGTTCCCCCCGTATAATGGGATTACGAACGATACGAACGATACCGTACGAATCCAGGAAGGAGGCCATGGAATGTCAGGGCATACGTTGATTATTGAACCGGACCGGGCATTGGCCCAGCGTTTTGAAGCGACCCTGAACAATGAAGGGTTCGATATTGAGATTGTCACCAGCGGAACCGATGGGATGAGGGCCGCCAGACGTCACCCCCCCGATGTGATTGTCCTGGATGCTGACTTGCTGCACACGGAAGATGAAGTTGCCCAGAACTACTGGGCATTCAAGCTGCACCCCCGCACCCGCCACGTGCCCATTGTCGTGCTGATGGATCAGTCTCAGGAACAGGAGCGGGCGGTCGGCGGGGCACCGCAGGGGGGCCGGGTGGGGGATTTTGCCCTCCCCAAGAACATGTTTATCCCCTTTACCCTGTTTGAACTGCTGCGTTTTATTCACCTTGCCTGATGGCGGTATCCGGGCTGCGCGGATAGGGAGAAAGAAGGGAAAAAAATACGCCCCATCTGGCGATGGCACGTTCTTTTTCCCTTTGTCCCTTTTCCCTTTGTCCCTTTTCCCTTTGTCCTCTGACTATCCGCTGCCGCTGACCTGATCGGCGACCCCCGATGCCCGAAGCTGAAGCGGGAGGATATCTCCTGGTCCCCCACCTGATTCGTGGTATGAGCAAAACCGCCCGCGGACCACCTTCACCGGGACCGGAGAGACGGTGTTGTCCCTGCTGTCTGCGGCCTTCTTCGCTCACATCGCGTTCACATCGCGTTCACATCGCGTTCACATCGTTCGCTACACAGTCCGCACCAGCGACGCATCATGCGCCAGGATAATCGGCTCGTGGGCAAGCGCCACCGGCTTTCGGTGCGATGCCTGCGCAATCAACTGAGAGAGATTCATCGTGGTCACATTCGCATTATCCGCAAGCTGGCGAGCCTGCCGAGCATACATATTCAGCCGCTCCTGAAGCAGTTCATAGGTTGCCGCCCACTCGCTCCAGTCCAGAATCCAGGTCCGGTCGGGGGGGAGTTCGCCCCGTTGGTACGATTCGTAGAAAATCTCCGTCGGGATACCATATGTGCGTTCAAAAACCAGCATATCCTCTCGCATCGCCTGGATATCTCGCATAATGTCATCGAGGTTCATGATCGCCTCCCGTCATCGCTCTCTAGGGACTCCCTATTATAACAGAAAAAGCATGATTTTGGAACCCCCCTGTGCCATCCGAGTGGGAAATGGTGCGATGTCCGGTCGTAGCTCCAGAATATGGTACAATTGACCTGCGTGCTCTCCGTGTGGAACCTGAACCTGAGATTGAAGCAGCAACAGCATCGTGAGCATCCCGGGTGCTTGCCAGCAAGAGGGGGGACATTCCATGAGCCGAAGTGAAAAGGACGGAGCCAAACAACCCGCCGGTCCCGCTTCCCTGGTTGCGGCAAGTCCGGTGCGTGTTGCGGGGGTGGTCCTGGTTCTGGCCATGGCGTTTTTCGCTCTCTGGTGGGGCTTCTCGCAGGTGCAAAGCAGCGACCTGTCCGAAACCACCCTGGGCAAGGTCACGATGGGGAGCATCGCGGTGTTCATTGGCGTGGTGGGGGTGTGGGGGATGTTCATTGCCGCGGACTACCTCGTTTCGCTGCTCCCCTCCGACCCGCGCAACCTGCTTCGGCCCTTTGTCTATGTCGGCCCCGCCCTCCTCATCCTGGGGGTCTACCTGGTCTATCCCGCGTTCTACACCGTCGTCATCAGCTTCCTGGGCGACCGTTCGCAGGAGTTCGTGGGGTTCGAAAACTACGTCTTCGCCTTTACCAACCCCGCCATGCAGGTAGCCCTGCGCAACAACCTGCTGTGGATGGTCTTTGTCACCGGTGGCACCGTCTCGCTTGGTCTGGTGATAGCGGTGCTCGTTGACCGGCTCGGCACGTGGGAACCCGTGGCCAAGGCCATCATCTTCCTTCCGATGGCCATTTCCACGGCAGGAGCAAGCGTCATCTGGCGCTTTATGTATTACCCCGCGCCCGAACGTGAGGAGCAGATCGGGTTGTTGAACGCCATCATCGTGGGGCTTGGCGGTGAGCCGGTCGGCTTCACAATAGAACAGCCCCTCAATAACTTTGCCCTGATGATCATTATGGTCTGGATATGGACCGGGTTCTGCATGGTCATCCTCTCCGCCGCCATCAAAGACGTTCCCGACGACCTGGTCGAATCGGCTCGCATCGACGGTGCAAGTGAGGTCCGCATCTTCTTCCGGGTCCTCATCCCCTACATCCGCGGAACGATTATCACCGTTGCAACGACGGTGCTTATCCTGGTGCTCAAAGTTTTCGATATTGTCTACGTGATGACCAACGGGCAGTTTGACACCGAAGTGGTGGCCAACCGCATGTACAATGAAATGTTCAAGTTTGGAGATTATGGGCACGCCAGTGCGCTGGTGGTGTTGCTCTTTGTGGCCACCATCCCCGTCATGATCTTCAATATCCGTAATCTGCGAGCGGAGAAGAGGTAGCGTGATGAGGACAAGTACATCATTTCAAAAAACGCCAGCAAACCGCCCCGAATCCCACTACGTTGACCTGCAACGCATCCTCTCGGCCACGCCCCTGCGCCTCATCGTCATCATCATCTGTATCATCTGGTCGCTTCCCACGGCGGGCGTGTTCATCAGCTCGCTGCGCAC
>DAOTUF010000020.1:0-10114 GCA_034437495.1 Chloroflexaceae bacterium
GCATGCACCCGGGCAGAGAGCAGATTTGCCAGAACTGCATGGGGAAAACGAAACACCGCACAGCAGGTCTCCTCTTGTTGCGGATTGCTCTCTGCTCTCTGCTTTGATAAGCCATCCCGGACGGTTGCCAGATGGTTGCATGGAGCGTTCCGGTGTGCTATCATTCATATATCAAGAAGCACCATTCGCTAAAAGTTCTGGAGTCGTATGTTTCTCCCCGCCGAAACGGTATTCGTCCTGCTTGCAGCCCTGGTAGTCGTTGCCATTACCTGGTGGTACCATGCCCGTTCGATGGCCGGGGCCGTTCCGGAGCGTCGCCCGCTCCCTGCTCTTGACCCGCTCCAGGCGGCGCTCGGGCGCGGGGCCGAGACCGGGCGAGCCGTCCACCTCTCGCCGGGGGGTGGGACTGTGGGAAGCCGCACCACCATCGCTGAAACCATGGTCGGGTTGCTGGCGGCGGAACGTGTTGCTAACAAAGCAGCCCTGAAAGGCTCTCCCATCCTGGTCAGCAGCGGCGATGCCGTCGCCCATCTCGCGCTCCGCGGGATGCTCCGTCAGGCTTACCGGCGTGCGGGCCGCGCCCATGATTACGACCCATCAAGTATCCAACTCCTCTCGCACGAGAATGCCACGGCTTACGCCACGGGGGTGATGACCTTCTATGCGCGTCAACGCCTGGAGGCCAGTCAACTCCTGGGCGGGTTTGGGACCGAGTTCTTGCTCTTTGCCGAGGAAGGGGAGCGGCGGGGTGTTCCCCAGGTGATGGGGACGACCTCCGTGGCAGCGCTCCCGGTGATGGTCCTGAGCACCCCGTCAACGCTCATCGGGGAGGAGGTTTTTGCGGCCGAGGCGTATCTGGCCGACTCCGCCGCTCCCCAGGCGCGGTTGATGACTCAGGACTTGCTGCGCACCGGTATCATTGTGCTGCTGGTTGGCGGATGTCTCTATAGCCTCCTCCAACCCTGGTTGCGCCCCTGGATTGAGCAGTTACAGTCAGCATTGGGATGACCTGATCTATGCCGTCACCGCCAGTCTCTTCACCCGAACCAAAGACGTCGCTTTTCAAGCAGCCGGTTCGGTTATTTCTGGTCACGGTCCCTGCGGGGGTCGCCGGGTTTCTGGTGCTCATCGATGCCATCGGAGCCGGAGGCGTTATCCAGCCCCTCGCGTTCTTGCTGATCAACTGGACGGCTGTGCTGGTTGCCCTGGCGCTGCTGGTCGGGTTGGTGAGCGTGGCCGGTTCCCATGTGATGCGGGTCTTCCGCCAGAAGGAAGACTGGGGCTACAGCGTCGTGCTGCTCGTCGCTATGTTCGCCGTGATTGGAGTGGGTGTCTCGGGGGTGACGCTGGCCGAAGAACCGGTTCGCCGCTTCTTCCATGCGGTCTATGAGCCGCTTACCAGCAGCCTCCTGGCGCTGCTGGCGTTCTTCAGCCTGAGCACGGTGTTACGAGCGCTTCAGCGTCCTACCCGCGAAACCCTGGTCATCATCGCCGTGGCCCTGGTGGTGCTGGTGACGCAACTCCCGCCGGTCGCTTCGCTCCCGATGGTCTCGGAAACGATGGAGTGGCTTGACCGGTACATTGCCCTGGCAGGAGCACGTGGTCTGCTCATCGGTGCGGCAGTGGGAACCCTGGTTGCCAGTATGCGGGTCCTGCTCGGGTTTGACCAGCCATACCTTGATCGCTGATTGATGATCGCTGATTGATGATCGCTGATTGATGAGCCGGGCATCATAAGACGAGAGAGCGTAGAGATAAGGATAAAGACAGGCGACTCAAGCCCGTACGTACCCTATGAAACACTTACCACCCTGGTTAAAAGATGTTCCCTTGCCCCCACGTCCCCAACCGCGGGAGGTGTCCCCCCCTCCGGCTCCCCCGGTTGCGGAAGGAGGCGACGATATTCCCGAGTGGCTTCAGAGCACGGAAGCCGAGACGGGGTCGGCTGAAGCCCTTGAGCCTTCGGAGCCGTCGGACAAAGGGGATATCACCGTTCCTGAGTGGCTGCGGGGTATTCAGAACGAATTTGGAGGAGCCGAATCACCATCCCCCCCTCCCCAATCGTCCCCAACCACGGCGCGTATCCGCCCACCGGTGGGAGCAACGGACTGGCTGCGCAGTCTGGGAGTGGACGAACAGGAAGGTGAGCCGGCCGATCAGCCTCCCCACTATGAGGAAGAGCCGGAGATACGGGGAGGAAGGGACCTGGAGGACCAGGAGGTTCCGGACTGGCTTCGGGATGTCTCATCGGAAGAACTGGACCAGGACCTCCGCGAACTGGGGGTCGATCCGTCGCAGTTTGATTCCCACGCCATCACAGAACCCTCCCCAACATCGGAGCTTGATGCGCTGGAAGTCGAACCGTTTCACTTCGATATTTCAGCCCCTCCCCCTCCTGCCTCTGAAATGGGCAAGAGTGTGCCGAGTCTTTTTGGTTCAGAGGAAGAACCGGCTCATCAGGCGGATGAACTGGTTCCGTCCTGGATGCAAGAAGAAAAGCCGGAATCTCAGCCTGCTCCACCCGCTGACCAGCCCGGGATGGGTGCCCCCGACTGGCTGAGCGACATTGGCGAGGAACCCGCCCCCGAAGCGAAGCAGCCGGCGGCACGGCAGCCCGCCCCCCCCGCCGACCCCGGTGTCCCGGACTGGCTGAGCGGGGAGGGGGAGGAAGGAGCCGCGCCTTCCCCCGATATGCCCCCCGTCCCGGACTGGCTGAGTGACATTGGCGAGGAACCCGCCCTGGAAGCGAAGCAGCCCGCGGCGCGGCAACCCGCCCCCCCCGCCGACTCCGGCGTCCCCGACTGGCTGCGGGGAGAGGGGGAGGAAGGAGCCGCGCCTTCCCCCGACATGCCCCCCGTCCCCGACTGGCTGAGCGACATTGGCGAGGAACCCGCCCCCGAAGCGAAGCAGCCCGCGGCACGGCAGCCCGCCCCCCCCGCCGACTCCGGCGTCCCGGACTGGCTGAGCGGGGAAGGGGAGGAGGGAGCAACCCCGCCGTCCGCTACCGAACCAGATCTTCCAGACTGGTTGGCTGATACGACGGAGGAACCAGCCGCAGCCCCGTCTGCTCCCGAATCAGGAATACCACCATGGCTGGCGTCCGAGGACGAGACCGACCGGCCCTCCCACCCGGGCAGCGAGGGTCTTCCGGACTGGCTGCAAGGTGCTGAAGATGTTCCCCCGTCTACTGCGGCACCGGAAGCCCCGCCAGTCTCCACCGCAAAGACCGATTTCGGCTCCTGGTTTGAGCAGGAACCCTCCGCGGCTTCCGCGGCTCCTGCGCCTCCCGCCAGCACACCCGCCGCCGAACCACCAGGACCCGGAACCCAGCCACCTCCCCCCGGCTCCAGCGAAAGCAGCGAATTCTTCGGCGGGGCCGACCTACCAAGCTGGCTCCGTCCGCCAGAGCCAACCACGACCCCGACAGACACCGCCGAATCACGCAAAATAAGCTGGTTGGTGGGGACTGCCGAAGAGGAAGAACAACCCGCGGAGGCCGCCGCGGCCCCCCCTCTTGTCTTCCATCCGCCGGTGTTCACGCGCAGCCCGGCCCGTATTGAAGCGTCCAACCTGCTCCAAACCATTGTCGCGGTGCCCTTCCCCGAAGCGGCCCCGGCTCCGCAGCCCTCTGCCCCCTCCATCCTCCAGAAAATCGGACTGGATCGGATCCTGTATGTGGTGCTGTTCCTGGCCTTGCTCGCTGGTATGTTCTTCCCGGCGGCTACCGGCCCGTTTCAGGATAGCAGCCTGACGAGCGACCAACCCGGCGCTGCCCATACCCAGGAGCTTTTCAGGGTGGTAGACACCCTGGCCGAACGAGAGATGGTGCTGCTGGCCTACGAATGGGACATCCAGCGTCAGGGCGACCTGGCTCCGCTGGAAGATGCCGTGACCGACCACCTGATAGCCCGCAGGACGCACATGGTGCTGGTCAGCACTGACACCCAGGGAGCGATGCTCTCGTTCGACCTGAGAGACCGCCTGGAACAGGCCGGATACCTCAAGGGAGGCGCAGAATATATCCTCCTTGGATATCGTCCAGGGGGAGAAATGGCGCTGCGGGCTATGGCGCAGGACTTCCGCACCGTTCTCCGTTCGGACTTCGCCGGTCGGGACGCGACGGAGAGCGGAGTCGCCACCTCCGCCGAAGGCCCCCGCCTCAGCACCATTCATGACTTCTCGCTGATAGTCGTCATTGCCAACCAGCCCCAGGACGTGCGCAACTGGATTGAACAAATTCACCGCGTTGCCCCGGGGGTTCCCATGGCGCTGCTGCTCCCCTCAGAAGTTACACCGGTGGTGCGCCCCTATCTCCAACAGCCCAACATCTTCTACCTTTCTGGGAAGCACGATGCCATGGCTTACCGGGCCTGGTCGGACGAAACGGGGACCCAGAAACAGCAGGCCGCACGGGAAAGTGGCCAATACCATTTTGCTATCCTGGTCTTTATCCTGTTGATCATCGTTGGCGTGGCGGTCAACACTGCCACCTCACACCTGCGAGGGAAACCGTGACCCCCCCCACCACGACACAACTGCTCATTGACCTGGTGGCCGTTATCCTGACCCTGATGGTCCTGAGCCGGATTATCGGTGACAATCCGCTCTTTCGCATTGCGCAATACCTGTTTGTTGGCGTCTCCCTGGGCTATGCGTTTGTGGTGGTCTACCATCAGGTCATCCGACGCCTGATAGTGCAGCCCGCGACGATTCTGCCCGACCCGTTCGGTCTCGTTCTGCCCCCTTCCCTGGTCATGCTCCTGGTGCTGGTTCCCTTTGGCCTGGGACTCCTCCTGATTCCCCGCATTGTGGGCCGCCAGAGCTTTTCCTGGACAGCGAATATCCCGCTCGGCCTGATCTTCGGCGTCGGGTCGGCGCTGGCCCTCAGCGGTGCGATGACCGGTACGCTCCTGCCCCAGGTGGCTGGCACGACGCAGATATCGCTTCAGCAGCCGACCCTGGATATCGTCGGGTCCATCTTGCTTGCCCTGGGGGTTATCTTCGTCCTGAGCTACTTCTACTTCACCCTCCCTGGCAAGACGGGGTTGCAGCAGGTCTCAACCGTGAGTGCCCGCATCGGGCGCTGGCTCCTGATTGTCACCTTTGGCTTTTTCTTTGCGGGGGCGCTGCTGACCTACCTGGCAGCCCTGAGCGACCGGCTGGAGTTTCTGGTAAGCTGGCTCGCCCGGGTCTTTAGTCGTTTTATCTCGTAGAAAAGGGAAAACCGAGAACTGAGCTATGGCACAAGAACTGGGAGCTATCCTTGTCGCGGAAATCGGGAGCGTGACCACCCGCGTGGTCCTGGTGGACGTGGTGGAAGGCGAGATGCGCCTCATCAACCAGGTGGAGAAACCGAGCAGCGTCGAACCACCCTACCGCAACGCCACCATTGCCATCCTCGAAGCGGCAGCGCATATCTCCGAACTGACCGGGCGTCGGCTCCTGCGAGAAGGCCAGTTGCTCATGCCCCAGAACGACGAGCGAGACGGGGTCAACCATGTGATTGCCACGAGCAGCGCCGCCGGGACGCTCTCCTTTATCATCACCGCGGTGGCCTCCGACATCTCGGCCCGCAGTGGCCTGCACGCCTGCCGCAGCACCTACACCAGTATCTTGCAGGTCATCACCCTGGACGACTTCGACAAGAACCGCGAACTCAGTCCCGGAACCACCTCGTCCAGCACCATTTCCTGGATTGAACGCCAGATTGAAACGATGCTCACGGCCCGGCCAGACGTCGTCCTCATCACCGGTGGCCTGGAAGGGGGAGCCGTGGACATCCTCAAGCGCCTGGCCCATATGGTCGCCCTGACGACGGCCCGCACCTCCTTTGACACCAGTGGGCAGTATCGGCAGGACACCACAACCTACCCGGTCATCTTCGCCGGCAACAGCGAGGCCAGCGACCAGGTGGGAGAGATTCTCAGTGGCCGAGCCGAAACGATAGTGGTAGACAACGTGCGCCCGTCGCTTGAGCGGGAGCACCTGGAACCCGCCCGACAGGAAATCCACCGCCTCTACCTGGAAGAGGTCCTGCCGAAGTTGCCCGGGTTTCAGGTCTTGCGCACCCTGTGCGAGACCCCCCTGACCACGGTGTGCCACGCCACCGGGCTGATGACCCGCTTCCTGGCCGAACGCTACCAGCGTCAGGTTCTCGCCCTTGATATCGGTTCGAGCAGCAGCAGCCTGTTCCTGGCCCACCCCGGTCGCTACACCCCCATTGTGCTTGGAAACGGTGGCACCGGCTACAGCATCACCACGGTGCTGGTTGAGCGGGGGTTCCCCAACATCATGCGCTGGCTCCCCTTCAGCATCAGCGAAAAAGACCTGCTCCACTGGATACTCAACAAGCTGATGCGCCCCCACCGGGTTCCCTTCAGCCGCGAAGATATCCTGCTGGAGCACGCAATAGCCCGCGAAGCTCTGACCCTGCTCCTGCACGCCCTCTCCGACGAATGCCCGGAGAATCCCTACGATCTGGTCATCGCAGGGGGAGGGGTTCTGGCGCACGCGCCTCATCCGGGGCTGGCTGCCCTGACCCTCCTGGATGTGCTCCAACCCACCGCTGAGGAGAGCGGGATGGCGCTGGACCTCCACCTGGACACCCTGGGGCTGCTGCCCGCCTGTGGGACCCTGGCGGGGATGGAACCAGACGCGGCTGTCACCGTATGTGACCGTGACCTGATGCACAATACGCCCCTGGCAACCTGTATCATTGCGCTAGGCAGTGGGCGGGCAGGCAAACCAGCGCTGGAAGCCAGCCTGACCACCACCCGCGGCAGCACCTACCAGGTGCGGGTCAACCACGGGCAGATGGCCCGCATTCCGCTTCCCCAGGGCACCAGGGGGCAGATTACGCTTCGTCCTGCTGGCAATGTCCGCATCGGACGGAACGCTCCGGGCGTTGACGTTCGGTCGGACCTCGCCGCCATCGGTGGGAGCGCCCTGGGCATCATCATTGACGCCCGCGGTCGACCCCTGCGCCTGCCAGAGAACGAACAGCAGCGTCAGGCCACCCTGTGGGAATGGCTGGTTGCCCTCGGGGTCGAACAGGGAGGCAATCCCTATATCGAGGCAGCAGCCGCGCCAGAAGCCCCCGTCGTGCGCTTCGACAAGCGGGAGCGCCTGGCCGGTGAATCAACGGCTTCGCTAGAAGGTATTCTGGAGGAACCCACGGCACCGGCTCCGCCTGCCGCCGCACCCGGGCCGCCAGCACCGGTCCAGACACCCCGTCCCCTTCCGACGGAGAAGGGAGCCACGCCGCCACCTCCTCCACCTCCTCAGCAGAAAGAACCGCTCCCCCAGAGTAAACGTATCTCGCTCAGCGACCTCGATATGGCCGAACCACAGCCACCCGCTCCGGCTCCTTCCGCTCCTCCTCCTGCTTCTGCCCAACCAGCCGCGCCATCCCCTGGCAGTCTGGAAGATGACCTGGCAAGCCTGCGCCAGACGGTGGAACAGCCAGAGAAAGAGAAGAAAAAAGGCGGTCTGTTCGGGAAGAAGAAAAAGTGATTACACCGCTTCTGTGTCCTCCCGCGGGACTGCATAGACGGGGGACAGTTCAAGAATCCGCTCCGTATGCTGCTCGTAGTCAGGTTTCGCGGGCGTGTAGGCCTCGGACATGAGTGGCGATGAAATCATAAAATCGGCTGACGCCCGGTTGCAGGCCACCGGGATGTTCCAGACCACCGCTACCCGCAGCAGCGCCTTGACGTCCGGGTCGTGGGGTTGGGGTTGGAGCGGGTCCCAGAAGAAGATGAGCAAATCGATCTCGCCTTCTGCAATCTTCGAGCCGATTTGCTGGTCGCCCCCCAGGGGGCCGCTCTTAAACTTGATGACCTCCGTATGCAGTTCGGTTTCGAGCAACTTGCCGGTCGTTCCCGTCGCGCACAGCTCGTGCTGCACCAGCAGGTCGCGGTTGAATCTGGCCCACTCCATCAGGTCACACTTTTTGTTATCATGGGCTACCAGCGCAATGCGCTTCTTCGGGTTCATCCGGATCTGAGGTTCATTTGCCCCGGATTGTTCTGTAGGAAGCATTGGATGAAACATGGTTAACCTCCTTATGGCTATCCCTCCCGGTTGATAGGGGAGGAAACATGGAGCACAACACGCCCCGGGCCTCTCGACGGAGCTGCCCGGGCATACCAGACGATGGCGCATCGCTGCCCACCACATCACGAACTATTCATTTTGGGGCTTCGTTGCCAGGAAACGGAACGAGAGACAGAGGATAGGGTCTCTCTTGAACAGGGTCTTACCGTATCGAGCACTCATGTATTGTAGAGCAGAATACGGGTTTGTCAATCCCCCTTTCGGAAAACGCCCGTCCCGGATAGCGGGATTGAGCCTGCTACGGCGTCGGGGGATAACGCAACACGGGTATGATAGCGCGGCGAGTTACAACGAAGGGGGGCTTGCTACGGTGAGACCCGATGCCGCACAAACAACGGCGCAGGTCCGGTCATCAGCGAAAAGCGCCCCTTGCTGGCCGTGACCGGCTCCTCACTGCCGTCGCAGGCAGCGAGGTGTCCGCGGGCAGCGGTGGTGGGGAGCGAGACCCGTCCCCCGTGCAGCGACCAGAGCACTTCCAGCAGGTCGCCGCCTCGCCAGAACCGCAGATGAAACCGTTCCGGCCCGGTGATGGCAGTCAGGCGGTCCAGGTAGACCGTCCCTACCCCCATCTCCGTATCGCAGCAGTCATCCAGCACGACAGCCGCCAGCGCGACCGGGAAGTCAAGCTGCCCGTTGCCCTCCCCCGCGATGCGGTCGCTGGCGCGGATGGGAGACATCAGGGGAACCGAAAGGAAGCGCCACCCCGGTGCCCCGACCACTCCCAGGTGCAGTTGGAGCGTCTCCCCCTCGCTGTCCCGCACCCAGGCATTCAGGCGGTGCCCGCTCCCATCGCCATAGACCCACACCCCCAGGGCCCGGGGCTGGTCTTCCCGCGCCAGCGCTATCGGCTGCGGCTGGAGCAACTCAAACGCCACGTAATCATTGCCCCTGGTGCTGAAGTGGTAGTCGAGGCGGGCCGTCCCCACGCCGCTGGAGCGCAGGGTCCCGTTGGGTTGGACCGGGCGGTGCCACCGCTCCTCGCCATCGAACTCCAGCACCGTGGCATACCCGGAGAGGTCTTGCCGCTCGATGAAGCTGGCTCCATCAAGCTGGTGATTGAGCATCTGGAAAGCCGTGAACGCCGGCTTCCTCTCGGTATAATCGGCCCGTCCCGTGCCATAGCGCACCAGGCCATAGGGATTGTCGGGGTCGTCCTTGAAGGTATACCAGAACGAGCGCTCTACCCCCGCCTCCCGCAGCAGCAGCAGCGCCCGCACCAGAAACCTCGCCTGCTGCTGTTCGTCAACCACCCCGAGCGGGTCATGGTCGCCCGGCCCGCTCGACCAGCCGATTTCCGTAGCCCAGATAGGTTTGCTCCCATAGGGGGCGGCCAGCGCCCGTACCCCGTCTGCTGCCGCCGTGAGATTGCCCGCCTCCGGGCCGGTGGGGTCAACATAGGGGTGGATGGCGAAGAGGTCAAAGCTTGACCACGCGCCTGCCCGCAGCACCTCGCGCACAAACCACAGGTCAAAGGGGTTGAAGCCGCCAATCAGCACCGTGGCCTCGGGGTCTACCGCTTTGATGGCGGCGCTGGTGCGAATGAGCAGCCGGGCATAGGCCAGCGGGTCGGGGTGAGGCTTCCAGAAGAGGGGGTTGTCTGGCTCGTTCCATATTTCCCAGTGGTGAATGGTCTGGTGGTAGCGCGAGACAACCGCCTGAGCAAATGTGACAAACGCTTCCGGGTCGGGAGCGTAGAAGGATGCTCGCTGGTGGCTGTCGCCGGGGAAGGGGGTAGCCCAGGGAGCCGACGGCCCCCCGATGACGCCCAGAATGGCAATATCGCGTCGGTCCAACTCGTGGACGGCGGCGTCATTGAACGTCCAGTCCCATTCCCCGGGGCGTGGCTGCACACGGTACCAGTGAAAATCCTCCCGCACCCAGGACACCCCGAGTTCCGAGAGCAGCGCCGCGGGCCGCTGCATCGAGGAGGGGTCGGGGTAGCGCGTGGCAAGGTGCGCGTTCACCCCGAAGGCAAGGGCAGAAGAGGGTACGTCAGGTA
>DAOTUF010000021.1:0-12418 GCA_034437495.1 Chloroflexaceae bacterium
TGGTTGTTCCTCTGGTTTTGCTGGTTGTGGCGCTGATGCTTTGCCTGGCTTCCTGGTGCGACCACGCTTTGGCTCAACCACCGGCGTCAGGACGACCGGGGCAAACGGCGGAACCTTTGTGGCAGCGGAGGAGGCAGCTTCGGCGGCGGGTGGCCTCTGGGGAGCAGCGTTGAGTACTGCGGGGGCGGTGGCTCCCACCGGCGGAAGCGTTTCGAGGGCGCGGCGGGCCAGGTCGTTGTGCGGGTTGATGGTGAGCACGCGCTCCAGGCAGTATTTCCGCTCAGATTGGGACGAAAGCGCCCCTGAGAGCCAGATCCATGCCTGTTCGTTGTGGGGGTCAAGGGTGACAGCCCGGGACAGGAGGTCGCGGGCGGTACGAGTATCATCCTGTCGCAGGGCAGTGATAGATTGCTGAACTAACTGGTTGCCTGAATTCATAGACCAGCACTCTCGACGTGACTCTCCTTATCTTTAAGTATAGCAGACATTTTCCCCGCTGTCCTCCCCCACCCGGCCCGAATGTCGGCCCTGATCGACGGGCTGGCTTGATGTGTGCTATGATGCACGCCAGAGTTTCAGCTTGCAAGAGGACTGGCGATGCATATTCTGATAAGTGGTCCTTTCTGGTCTCGTCCGACGGTTGGGAGCGGGCAATATCTGCACGGTCTGCTCCGTCACCTGGTCCATACCGCCCCGCACCACCGCTACACGCTGCTGCTGCCCGGGCCAGCCCCATCAGAGGAAACCTCCCCACCCCCACCGCCTGGCGTGGGGGTCCATCTGGTGCCGACCCCGTTCGACCGGGTCCACGACAATCTTGCCAAGCTCTGGTTTGAACAGGTGGGGGTGCCCCGCGTTGCCCGGAAGCTGTGGGAGCAGGAGGGGAAGGGGAAGGGGAAGGGACAGCCTGCGGACCTGGTGCTGCATGTGCCCTACTTCGCGCCGCCGTTCCGGTGCGCGGTGCCGGTGGTGACGACGATTCCCGATATCATTCCGCTGGTGCTTCCGGAGTACCGCGGAGGTCTCCACGTACGGGCCTATATGTTGCTGGTTCGGCGCACGGCCCGCCGCTCCGCCCACACGTTGACCTTTTCGCAGCATAGCCGCAGCGACCTTGTGACCTACCTGGGCCTCCCCCCGCAGCAGGTCAGCGCCATCTTGCTGGCCGCGGAGGAGCGCTACCAGCCACAGGACTGTCGGGTCGCCCGTCAGCACGTCGCCGAGCGCTATGGGCTGGAGGGGCCGTTTATCTACTATGTCGGGGGGTTGGATGCGCGGAAGCATGTGGGGGTGCTGGTGCGGGCGCTGGCGCTGCTCAACAGGCAGGGCGGTCCTCCTGGTCCTCCGGCGCTGCTCGCCATCGCCGGGCGCTCTCTGGGACGCGACCGGCGGCTCTTCCCCGACCTGGACGCGCTCATTGAGCGGGAAGGAGTGGGGGGGCAGGTGCGCCGTATTGAGGTACCCTATGCCGATGGGCCGCTGCTCTACCAGGCGTGTGCAGTTTTTGCCTTTCCAAGCCGCTACGAGGGGTTTGGTCTGCCGCCGCTGGAGGCGATGGCCTGCGGGTCGCCGGTGGTAGCCAGCAGCGCCAGCAGCCTCCCGGAGGTGGTGGGAGACGCGGCCCTGCTGGTTGACCCCGATGATGTGGAGGGGTGGGCCGCAGCGCTCGGGCGGCTGCTGCGCGATGAGGAGTTGGCTGAGGAGATGCAGCGCCGTGGTCTGGCACGGGCGGCTCGCTTTTCGTGGCAGCGGGTGGCCAGGGAGACGCTCCAGGTGTATGAGCAGGTGGGGGGGGGCGGTGAGCGCAGCACAGGGAGCGGGGCTTGACAACCTGCCGCGGCCTATGCTACCATACATGCGCAATGATGCATATACCATTAAAAACGATGATACCCATCCACGCGGCCCTGTCTGACCCGCTGCGCGTGCGGATGGTGCGGCTGCTGCTTGAGCGGGAGCTGTGCGTCTGCGAGCTTGAACGGGTGCTGCAAGAACCGCAGTACAAGGTGTCGCGGCACCTGGGCGTGCTCAAGCGGGCAGGCGTGCTGAACGACTGGCGGGAGGGAACGTGGATGCACTACGAGATAGCCCCGACCCTCTCCCCCCCCTGGCGCGAGGCGCTTGAGGCACTGCGGCAGGGGTGGGACCAGAGCGCGGAGGTGCGGGCGGACCTTGAACGGCTGCGGCAGCAAGCCATCCGCGAGCCGGGAGAGCCAGCCATGTGTAGCAGTGGGGGGACGGAAGCCGGATGACCTGCCCTCACCGGAGCGCAGTGAGCAATACGAGGCGGACAGGTCTTTTTTCAGACGGTTTGTATGCATTTATGCGCATGGATGTACTCTTTGAGCCGTAGTCGAGAGGAGCACGGATGAATGTCGTAAAACATCTTTCCTGGTTGGATCGCTTTCTGCCGCTGTGGATATTTCTGGCCATGGCACTAGGGGTCGGGTTGGGACACGTCTACCCATCCATCGGTCCGGTGCTGGAACGGGTCAAAGTCGCTGACGTCTCGCTGCCCATTGCGGTCGGGCTGCTGTGGATGATGTACCCGGTGCTGGCGAAGGTGCGCTACGAATCGCTCGGCGAGTTTTCGACGGAGGGCAGGATGTTCGGGGTCTCGCTGGTGCTCAACTGGGTGATCGGCCCCATCGTGATGTTTGCACTGGTGTGGCTCCTGCTCGCCGATATGCCCGAATATCGCACCGGGCTTATTCTGGTGGGGTTGGCGCGGTGCATCGCCATGGTGCTCATCTGGAATATGCTGGCTGGCGGCAGCAACGAAACCGCGGCAATTCTGGTGGCGCTCAATTCCGTGTTTCAAATTGTCATGTATTCGGTGCTCGGCTACCTGTTTCTGGCCGTCGTGCCGGGCTGGCTCGGCGCAGAGGGGATGGTCGTAGAAATTTCGATGTGGCAAATCGCCAGGAGCGTGCTCATCTTCCTGGGTATCCCCCTCGTCGCGGGCTTTCTGACCCGCACCATCCTGGTGCGCCGGCGGGGGGTTGCGTGGTACGAACAGGTCTTCCTGCCGCGCCTCGGCCCGACCGCGCTGATTGGCCTGCTCTATACCATCGTGCTGATGTTTTCGATGCAGGGCGAAAAAATCGTGCAACTGCCGCTGGATGTCCTGCGCATTGCGCTGCCGCTGCTGCTCTACTTCATCATCATGTGGGGGTTGGCCTTTGCCATCAGCAAGGCAATGGGTTTCTCCTACCAGCATACGGCTTCGCTGGCGTTTACCGCCGCCGGCAACAACTTTGAACTGGCCATTGCCGTAGCCGTAGGTATCTTCGGCATTGCATCGGGCGAGGCGCTGGCCGCTGTGGTCGGCCCCCTCATCGAAGTGCCTGCCCTCATCGGGTTGGTGTATGTGTCGCTGTGGGCCAGGCGGCGCTTCTTCCCGCATGAGGCGGCAGCGGAAGCGGAGAGGGGAACGCCCGTCCCGGTGTGCGTATTGCCAGGCACCCCGCCACACCCCGAGGGGAAATGAGAGCGGAGAAACAAGAGGTTCCGAACAGGGAAAACGCAGAACGAAGTGAAGGAAAACAACGGGGAGGAAGTACGATGACGAACGTATCAGTTGGGGAAGAGCCGAAACAACTTTTCACAGTGTTGGCAGATGAGGCCGGGTGGCAGTTGGTGCGCCGTATCTCGCACAGTGACCATCTTCTGGGCGAACTGGTGGCAGCCCTGGGGTATCCCCAGGAAGTGCTTGCTGCTCACCTGTCTGCCCTGCGGGAGATGGGGTTGCTCGGTGAGCGGCAGAGCGAGGCCAACCCCGACGAGCGGTTCTACCGGCTTGACCTTGCCAGAATGCGCGAAAGGTACCAGGAAGCAGGGAATGCCCTGCACCCGGTGATTGGCGGGGCTGAGGAATTCCCCACCGACCTGCCGCGCAAGCCGCGGGTGCTCTTTCTCTGCACAGGGAACAGCGCTCGCTCCCAGATGGCGGAAGGGTACCTGCGGCATCTGAGCAAGGGGGAGGTTGAGGTGTGCAGTGCGGGCACCCGTCCCTCTCAGGTTCACCCCCTCGCTATCGATATGATGGCGCGGGCGGGCATTGATATCAGTTGTCAGCGCTCGAAACACCTGGACGAGTTTCTCGACCAGGTGTTTGATTATGTCATCACGGTGTGTGACCATCAGCGTGAGATCTGCCCGGTCTTCCCCGGCGACCCGGAGCGTATCCACTGGGGATTTCCAGACCCGGTGAACGTTGCAGGGGAGGAAGCACGGGAGCAGGCGTTCAAGACGACCGCGGTCCAACTCCGCGTGATGATACGGAACTTTCTTATCTTGCTCAACCGAAAGGAACAGAAGGCCATATGAAACAGCGTGTTCTGGTGCTCTGCACCGCCAACTCATCCCGTTCGCAAATGACCGAAGGATTGCTGCGCCACCTGGCAGGCGACCGGGTGGAGGTGGCCAGCGCTGGCACCCATCCCTCCACGGTCAACCCGCTGGCCATTGCCGCCATGCAGGAGCGCGGCATCGATATCCGCCACCACCGCTCGAAGCACCTCAGCGAGTTTCTGGGGCAGCCGTGGGATACCGTGCTGACGGTGTGTGACAATGCAGCCGAAAACTGCCCGATCTTCCCGGGCAGGGCCGAGCGTATCCACTGGAGCTTCCCCGACCCGGCTGCGGCAGAGGGAACGGAGGCAGAGCGGCTCCAGGTCTTCCGCGAGGTGCGCGACACGATAGAGACCCGGCTCCGGGCGTGGGTGGGAGCGACGGGGGAAGGGTGAGGAGCGCGAGGGCAGCGGGTGCCTGGGCAGCGTTCCTCCTTATTCGCCCCTTTGGAGCCACCGGGTAGCCACCAGGCCAGCATCCTGGAAACCTGTTCGGGTGCTTCGCGTTGCGTCTTGTCCACCGCGTAAGTCCTGGCTGGTCGGGCACGAACGGAGCAAGCCTATTCGCCTGTGGTACAATGCGGGTATAGTTCGTCGCAGAGGCGATGAGAGCGGAAGGAACCGGCTATGCCCAGAAACCCGCAAGATGGGGATGATGCCAATGACCTCCCCTCCGCCGACCGGTACGGTGTCGTCGGGCGGCTCGTGCGGCTGCGCGACCTCCTCCGCAACCAACCGATGGGCAGTGGCACTATTCTGGCAAAGATGCCCGATGACTATGCCCCTGGCGAAACGGGCAAGCGGCAGCTTCGGCGCGATTTTGCCAACCTGGAAGCGCTTGGGTATCGCATCGAGCGGCGCGGGAGGCCGGCGCGGTATACCATCGCTGCCGCTTCTCACCTGCTCCTGGACGAAGATATCAACACGCTCCGCTACCTGCGCAGTGCCTTCACAGAGACCCACCCCCTCACCAACCGCGTCCAGCAGTTGATAGACCGCCTGACGCAGCACCTCACCGAGCACCAGGACCGACAATGGCAGCGCCGCAGTGCGCTGCACCTGCTCATCACCCCCGCCATCGACTACCGCGGTTGTGAAGAACTGCTCTGGTGGCTGGACCGAGCTATCCTCGACCGCCGCCAGATTGGTTTTCTCTACCACTCAAAAGGGGCCGTGGGGCCGCGGAAAGCTCGCTGGCACCCCTGTATCGACCCCTACGATATCGAATACACCGACCGTCAGTTCCAACTTATCGCCTACAGCTACGAATACCGCAATATCCTGACCTACCGCCTGGACCGGATTGTCCAGGATGCGCAGAAGGAATCCCCGAAGCTGCTTCCGAGCCTCCAGCAACCGCGCCGCGAGCGCAAGCCCATCTTCTTCACCTACCGTCTGCCGGTGTCGTTTGCCGATGGGGGCGTGAGCGAGCGCTTCACCATCCACCGGGTCCAGTACGACGAATCCCACGTCATCGTTGAGGCAAGCGATACGAGCGAGTTTCGCATTATTCGCACGCTGCTTGGCTATGGCGAGCACGCGCTGCTGCTGGAGGGTCCCCCCTCGCTGATGGAGCGTATGCGGAAGACGGTGGCGGCGATGGGGGCGAATTACCTCCCCGACCAATCCCCAGAAAATTCATCGTAGAAGCATGCCAGACGGACACACTCTGTCCGCCTCACCTGCTATACTCCGAATCAGAGACCTGTTCGTGATTGGTATTGACCATGACTGACTATGAAAGAAGGGAGAACGCTATGACCGTAGCCGAACGTGATGACCCGACCGACCCGACCGACCCGACCGACCCGACCGACCCGACTGACCAGGACGATCAGCCGCTTGACCTGGACAACCTCGCCCTCCTGCTCGGGGCCCCCTCTGCCGAAGAAGATGTCGTGTTTGCCACCTACATCGAGTATGTTGCGAACGCCGGCCTGCTGCCCTACAAAACGATGATTCACGACCGCGGCCTCAAAGCCGGCGAATCGCTCTACACCCACATCCTCAACGGTATCCTGGTGCTCCAGCAGCTTCGCCCGCTCCTTGGCCTCTCGGAGCTTGAAACGCAGGTGCTCCTGACGGCCTACACCATCCACGACATCAACAAGATGCTCCCCGAAGGAGAGGACGTGAGCTATGCGAAACTGGCGACCCGCGGCTACGTCGAGCCGCTCATCCAGCAGATGCAGCTTGACCGGTTCTTCCCCGACTACGCGGACTACCTGGAAGATATCCTTCACCTGATGCGCGGCCACCCGGCCCACCAGCATGTGGGGTTGGTGACCGGGCTGGACCAGCGCAACGCCGGGGGCTATGGGCTAGACAAGCAGCGCGTCGCCCAACTGGAACTGCTGATGAAGGCCGCCGACGAGATAGACCTTTCGCAAACGCTGGAAGAGCAGCGCAAGAAGGGGCAATTTCTCGCCCATCTCAACACCTTCAGCACGACGCAATACGAGTTTGTGACGCACCGCGTTTCGGAGCAGCGCGGCAGCTTCACCAACATCGTCCACAACGCCGTGATGGAGGAGATGACCGAAAGCGCGGGACTGACGCCGCTGCTGCTCTACCCGGAGGGCGTGGCCTACCTGTGCCCCCGCGAGGACGCGCCCTCCATCTCCCTGGACGACGCCACCATCGCCGCCATTGCCGAGCGTGTTGCCGATACGCTCAACGCGATGACCAGCGAGGGGTTCGAACAGTTCATCAAAGGGGCCAATATGGGCATCAGCATTGACCGCAAGTGCCTCGACCTGGGCATCTCCTTTGAGAAGATGTTTGGTATGGTCGAGACGATTATCCAGAAGCGCCCCTACAAGAGCGACAAGCGCGAGCAGATGGCGAACGATGCGACCAAACGCGCCCGCCAGGAGTTGGCAAAACGCGCTGCCAGTGGTGCCGCACCGGACCCCACCACCGCCGAGATTGAGCGGTTGTTGGAGGCGGGGCCGCTGCCGCAGACGGCAGAGCGGTTGCGCACTGGCGAACTGCTGCGCACCTACTACATCTTCCTGCTGGACCACTTCCTGGAGCACTTCAAAGATGGGGTTCCCGACATCTGGCAGCATCTCTACCGGCTGCTCGATGCTCCGCCGGAGCGGGAGGCCGGGTACGAGGGCTTCAACGCCCGGATGGACCGGGCGTATGTGATGGTCGCTGATAGCTCGCTCACCGACAGCGAGATACGAAGCCGCATCTGGCGCGACGGCAGGGCGATGCTGGCAACCACCACCCGCACCGACCCGCGGGTGCCCCTCATCAGCGCCTATGTGCAACGGGTGCTCAGCTTCAGCGGGCAGACCTCGAAGCCAGACCATTTTGCCGATGCGCTGCCCAACTACGTCGAAAGCCAGCATCACCAGTGTGTGCAGTGCAGTTTGCCCTTCCCCGCCGAACCCTGGATGTCGGGCGATGTTCGCTCCGATATTCGAGTGCAGGTCTTTTCCAACCGGCTGAAGGGCGGGCCGGGCGAACCCAAGCGCAACATTTGCGGCATCTGCCAGATGCAGTTTCTTGCCGAGAAGCTGAACTACCGTGAGGTGCGCGGCGAACAGTCCATCTACCTGCATCTCTTCCCCTACTCGTTTCAGACGAGGCCATTCGTCAGTAGTCTGAGCCGACAGATTGCCCGTATCCGAAGTTCGGACGTGCTCAGCGGGGCGCTGCGGCTCAAGGACGCGGAGGAAGCGATGCTCGAAGCCGCCAGAGCGAGAGAAACAAAGCTGAACTTCACGACGCGCACGAAGGAGAACAAGGCTCAGCCCTACGGCCTCTCTCTGCCGCGCTACGCCGAAACGCTCGGTGGGGTGATGACCTTCCCCATCAACGCGGTGGGCGAGAACGACACCGAACGTTTCCTCTTTGCGATGCAGTATGCGCTGCTGCTGCAACGCCACTTCGGGTGCAAGGTGCTGATGAGCGGCGCGGTGACACCCCCGCTCGACAAGGAGGCGTTTGGCGATGTCTACTTCGATATGGCCCCGCTGAGCGGGCGCGGGCTGATACGCCACAACGACTACGCGGCTTTTTCCGAAGGGAGGGGCAACGGTGGCAAAGCTCCCGACCACGCCACGGGCGACCTGAATAAGCAACTCTGGAAGGAGCTGGAATATCTCTATACCATTCAACGCGCCGTGCTGGTGAGAGACAGCAAGCCGCTGCTCAAACTGGTGATGGCGATGGCGGACCAGGCGTTGAGCATCTTTCACGCGGCGGAGCGTCTGGCCGAAAAGAAGGCTGGCCCCGGCGGAGACGCCGGGTGGGTGATACGGACGATAGCGGACGAAGTACGAGCACTGGCGAAGAGCCGAGGAGGTTACGAAATGCACGAACTGGACAAACATCTGGAGCGGTTGGCGGAGATTGCCTGGAAGGGGGGACTGCGCGGAAAGACCTTGAAGAAGAATTCGCTGATGGCCCCGATGGATGAAGTGCTCCGCAAAATCGGAATACTCGGGCAGGAACTCAACGAAGAGGTACTCCGCGCGGCTGCGGCGCAGGACCTCTACGAACACCTGACCCGCGTCCACGATATTGAGAGCAAGCGCCTGCACGATGCCTGCGTGAAATTTGTAGAGGTGTTCTTTGATGGGGTGTTCGGGGAGGTCTACCACGACAAGCTGGCCCGGCTGCTGAATCACGAAAAGGTGCTGCGCTCGGCGTTCCACTTCTACATCCGGCAGCAGATACCGCGCAAGGCCCGGGACACCAACGGCGGAGCCGCCCCCAACGGCGGAGCCGACGAGGGACAGGACGATGAAACCTCCATGCAGCAGGAGGAGGAGCAGGACACGTTGTTTGCCGATGCATAGGGACGGGTCGGACCGGTTGGATAGCTGGTTGAACCATAGGAATCCGTGTGAATCTGTATCGAACGGTTGAAGTTGAATGAAGGAAAGAAAGGATAACATAACGATGAGCATTATCAACACCTACGCGGACCGTCTGATGGAGAAGTACAGTGCCTACCCCCACGGGCGGTTTGTCAGCCTGCTGCTGCTGCGCCATGTCGAGTCGGAGGCGATTTTTCGCACGGAGGGCAGCGGCGAGCCATTGAACAAGGAATTTGTGTTTGCGGGGGAGCGGAGCGGCGAGAACGAGTTGATACAGCGCGTGGTCATAAGCAAGCGCAAACAGACCGCCGTGGAGCGGCGCACCGGGCGCGAGGCGCTGCGCGAGTATGACCTGCTGCACGCGGTCGAAAGCAAGAGCAAGAAGGGGAAGGATGCTGAGCAAAAACAGGTGTGTTCACTCAACACCAACAACCCCTGCGAACGCTGCATTGACTGTATGATCTACGGCTATGCGGCAGGCGGTGGGGGAGCGCAGCGGTCGCGGGTCATCACCGACGATGGCTTCAGCCTGCACGCCGCCCCGACCGTCGTCGGCACGCGCCAGTTCAATGCCCTCTACGACAACAGCACCATGCGCAACCCTGAAACGGGCGAACCCTCCCACAGCATCGGCACGGATGAGTATGTGCGCCCGGAGACGGTCTTTCTCGACATCGAGACCTTGAAGGATGTCACCCCCGACGAACTGCGCTACGTGCTTGGCAATATCCTGCGGGCCACGCGCTACGGGGCCATCTCCTCGCGCATTGGCAAGATACGCAACCACCTGCTGATGGTCGCTTTCAGCGATTGCGAACTCTTCTCCAACCTGGAGTGGGTGCAGCACACCTACGACCGCCTGCGCGGGAACGAGCCAGAGGTCGACTTTCCCTTGCACCTGACGGATGTAGGCAACGCGGCCCGCGCCGCTGCGGAAACCCTGCGTCGCCGGGTCATCGGGCGGGTAGATTGGCTGTCATCTGACGAGGTGGGGCAGCTGGTGGGCGAGATAGGCGAACTCTACGCCGAACCGGAATCGCTTGAAAGTTTGCTGAGACGCCTGGACGCCAGCTACCCGCGGAAGTAGAAGCAGGTCATCTTTATTCATTATTGTAGAACGCAGAACGAAGAAAGGAGGACGGCGGCGCTTGCTCCACCCGGCAAACCAGGTGGTCGTCAGCGCCGCCACTGCTATGAACCAGAATTCCCCGTACATCTATCGGTGCCGGTTGCGGTTGCTGGAGCCGACGTTCTTCAGCACCCGCGAGGTGAGCGACCTCTACCAGACGGAAGCCTTTGTCGGACACCTGGCGCTCTGCTATGCGCTCGGGTTGGCCCCCAGTCGCTACTTCAATGATGGCAAGACGCTGCACTACGGTGAAGATTTCTCCGCGCTGAATGAGCGGGGCATCTATGTCACCCCCGCCACGCTCACGGGCGAAGTGCGCTTTACGCTCGGCTCGTTCAATGCGCAGCCGGAGACCTACTGGTCGGCCATGGGCAACAACACGCTGGTGACGGCCCCGCCGGGCATGTGGGCCGAGCGCGATAGCAAAAGCTGGTATCTCACCGACGGGCAAACCGAGCGGCGCAAGAAGGGAGCCGAGAACCGCCCCCAGTTCGGGCGCATCCGGGCGCTGGCCATCGACAACCGCGCCGAGTTCTACGTCATCAGCCGCGAGCCGCAAGAACTGCCGCGCTACTTCCGCCTGGGCAAGTGGATGAGCAAGGCGCACCTGGAAGAATGTGTGCCCCTGCGGGTGGAGGAAGAGCGGGAGGAAGGCAATATTCCCTTCCTGCTCGCACCTGCCGACCTGCCGCCGGGTGCGGAGTTGCTCGCGTGCGATATGCTGAATGTTGCGCCGACGCCGCTGGTGCGCCACAGCCGCCTGCGGGGTCGCTGCTACCGGGTGGAGGGGGACCGGCTCATCCCCCGCGATATGCGCTTCAATGTGCCGGTGAAGACAAAGAATGAGAAGAAAGGGAAGGGAGGAAGATAACTATGGCAACGCATCCCATCACCATCACCTTGCTGCCCCACGCGGAGAAAGTTGCGTCCGGTGACGAGATATCGAGGGTGATACCGGCCTATCGGAGCAGCGATCCGCTGCTCTACCACCAGCAGCGCACGTATGAAGCGATGGAACACGCGCCGCTGGTGATGAACACCTATCCCACTGGCACGGGCAAGACGGTGGCTTCGCTGCTACGTTTGCTGCACCCGCAGCAGCAGCAGCGCAATACGCTGTTCATTGCGCCGACCAACGCGCTGATAGACCAGCATGCTCAGGATATTACAGCGTTTCTTCAGGACAACCATCTGGATATGCAGGTCATCAAGGCCACCGCCGAGACACTGCGCCCGCTGGCCCCCCTGATACGGTCACGGTCGGGGGAGGTGCTGCACCAGACGATTGCCAACCCGACGACCTTTGCGGAGCACTTTGGCCTGACAGATGCGGTCCAGAAGCACCCCTTCGTGCTGGTGACGAATCCGGATATCTTCTATCTGGCGCTCTTCTTCCAGTATGGGGGGAATGACCAGCGCAACGTCTTTGCCGCGTTCATCAGCCAGTTCCGCTATGTAGTGATTGACGAGTTCCACTACTACGACAACAAGCAGTTTGCGAACTTTCTGTTCTTCTTCCGGTTGTGGAAGCAGTGGGGCTACCTCGAAACCAACCGGATATGTTTGCTCTCGGCTACGCCGCGCCACCAGGTCTACACCTACCTGGACCGCGCATTTGGTAAGAACGGGTGGGAGCGGGTGGGGCCGGACAACGAGCCGCCAGAGAGCGCGGGACTGGCAACCATCCCTACCCTGACCGAACTGCGTATGACGGTGGTGGAGGGGGACATACAGGAGTGGGTGGGCAACCACACGAACGAGGTGGTGGCCTGGCACGGGGCCGGTCTGGATAGCGCCATCATTAGCAGTGCGCTCTGGCGCATCAACCAGATGCACGCGTACCCGGCCTTGCAGAAGCTCAAGCCAGTGCGTATCACCGGGCCAACGCCTTCCAAGGAGCGGCAGCGCGTCAGTCCGCTGGTGCTGGCGACCCCGACGGTCGACATTGGCTACAACTTCGGGCGGCCTGGCAAGAAGCGCCAGAGCATTGACCGGCTGGTGTGCGATGCTCGCTATGGCGACGAGGTGACGCAGCGTATCGGGCGGGTGGGGCGGGTGCTTGGCCGTCCTGAGACGACGCACCTGAGCGAGGCGGTGGTGGT
>DAOTUF010000022.1:0-12087 GCA_034437495.1 Chloroflexaceae bacterium
AAACCGGTAGAGTGCGAGCAGTTCTGCTCACGTATCGTAGACCGGCTGTCGCTTCGGCGATAAGCGGAGCATGCGTAGTCCCCTGGGCACGGGGCAAGTGGCTTGTTGTGCGGACTTCCGTGGGGAGCGACCACAAGAAGCCGCGGGGCTTTAGCCCCTGCGGAGTGTCACACAGGAATCCCCCCCCGTCTATGAAATACTTCACACAAGGGCCGGATAGGGCCAATTTGCCTCAAATGTGAAATAGTTCATAGAAGAACCACCGCGAACCTGCTACACTCGCACGTAGAGCCTGCACCGGCGGGCAAAAGCGAAACCTGGTCTATCCGCGCCTGCCGGTGCGGTGGGTTTTATCGGCAATCATTGGTTTGGTATGGGATTTTTCACAAGGAGGGAACGAAATGGCTATCGTACGCAGGACTTCACTGGTTACTCTGGTTATCTTTACTGACGAGCTTGCTGGCGCTCTTCCCCGCGCCCAACCCCCCGACGGCGCACGCCGCGCCCATCAACGAGAACGAGAACAGCAACGAGAAGGGCTTCAACGACTCTGCTGAAGACGCCCAGGTGCTCAACAGCATCGGCCTCGACAGCCCCGTCAGCGCCGCCATCGGCCAACCCGGCGACGTAGACTGGTTTACGTTTGAGGCGGTGGCGGGCAATACCTATGGGGTGGAACTGTTTGAGGTAGGCAAAAGCCTGGGGACCGTTGGTGGAAGAAACTGTTATAGTGGATCGGACCGATATGGTCTCTTCCCAACAATCTACGACCCCGATCTCAAAGAGCGAGCAAAGAATTGTGAGAATGCTGGAGGGGGCACCGTTCAGACTACCACCAGTTTCATCGCAAATACCAGCGGCACCTTCTATGTGAAGGTTCAGGGTCACAGTAGTGATGTCTCTGGAAACTATAAACTGCGCATTCTCCCGAAGCACGGCGAGGCGGGCGCGGACTGGGACGAAACGACCTTCGAGCCGAACAACCTGCGTGTCAATGCCTTTGAGATTCAACCAGGCAAAGACCACGCGCTGACCAGCACCATTGAACCGCATAACACCGCCTATTACAGCCAGAAGGCCGATGAAGACTGGTATCGCTTCGAGGCCCAGGGGTCGGAAGGCTACGTAATCGAGCTTTTCAACGTTGACAACAGCCTGGGAAGAGTCGGTGGAAAAAACTGTGATTACACCAAATACGGTCTCTGGCTCGAAGGCTTTGACCCGGAGGGCAATAGCCTGGTCAAGTATTGTGGCGACAGGTATGGATTGAATGTCGAAACCTCGATAGACCTGACGACAAATAATCCAGGCACCTTCTATGTTCGGGTGATGCCCCATTCCAACGATGTGTCGGGAAACTACAGTATCCGAGTGCTGCCCCATCGAAGCCAGGCCGGGGCTTCGTGGGACCCGCAAACCTACGAGCCAAACAACCATGTGGCAAATGCCGCCTCCCTGGGGGTTGGTCGAGCCAACGCTCTGCGCAGCACGATTGAGGGCCGCAGATACTTTGGGACCTATGCAGACGCAGACTGGTATGCCTTTGAGGTAGAGGCCAACAAAAACTATCGGGTCGAGCTGTTTGATATTGACGACAGTCTCTCCCAGAAAGGTGGGGACAACTGTTATTCCACCAAATACGGTCTCTGGCTCCTTCTCCTGGACCGGAACTGGGGTGAGGTAAAGAAAGAATGTGACGAGAACGCCATCGAGTTTATCCCGACCGACAGCGGTACCTATTCGGTTATGGTGGCTCCCCACGCAAACGATGTCTCTGGCAGCTACAGCGTGCGCGTGCGTCAACTCTACTGCGCCGACGTCACCGAAATCGGGCAGGATGATTGCGAACTGCTCGTCACGCTCTATGAAACGCTGGACGGCCCCAACTGGCCAAACCGCGAAGGCTGGATGGAAACGAAAACCCCCTGTAGCTGGGATGGTGTGGAGTGCAGCGGCAGTCAGGTCACGGGGCTGGACCTTTCGAGCAACAACCTGCGCGGCCCCCTCCCCGACGCCATCAGCAACCTGAACCACCTGCGGAGCCTGCAACTGCGCGGCAACCCGCACCTGACGGGCGAACTCCCCGCCGAAATGACGCGCATCTCCGACCTGGATACCTTCGGCTTCGGTGGAACGGCCCTGTGCGAGCCAGACAGCGAAGCCTTCCAGACCTGGCTCGACGGTGTGCGTGAGGCCGACCGCACCAGGCTGTGCAAGAATCCCACCATCAACTTTGACAAAACCGTCTCGGCGGCCACCGCCCGCCCCGGCGACCCCCTGACCTACCGCCTGGTGACATCCGGCGGCGGGTCCGCAACCGAATTCGACCTGACCGACACCCTGCCCGCCGGCCTCACCTACGTCGAAGGGAGCATGACCGGGGGCGGCACCTATAGCACCGGCGCACGCGAAATCAGCTACCACGGCATCGTCTCCTCCACGCAGACCGTGACTATCACCTACCAGGCCACGGTAGACAGCGACGTTGCCGACGGCACGATTATCGCCAACAGTGCCACCGCGACCAGCGGCGAACGGACGCTCGAAGAGAGCGTTTCGGTGGCGGTCGCCAGTCCAAAATCCATCAACACCCTGGTGCTGCTCTACTACGGCGCGGACAACAACCTGGCGCTGGACGGCGTGAACGTGCTCAACAACGCCGAACGAGCCGCCGACAACCCCAACGCCACCATCCTGATGATGCTGGATGGGCCGAGCAAAGATGACGCCTTCCTCTACCTGGTGCAGCCGGACACCACGCCCGATTGCCCCGACTACGCCAACCCCACCTGCGACGGGACCTACGTGCTCGGGCAGAATATGTGGGAGTGGCCCGACCAGACCGCCGATGCTGTCACCCTGGCCGACTTCATCCAGGGGGCGCTGCTGGCCTACCCCAACGCCGACCAGGTCATCCTCTCCATCATCGGGCACGGCAACGGCATCAGTGCCGAGGGGTTGAACGACCAGCCAGGCGGCGGACGCCGCAGGCGCTTTGACCCGCTGGTCGGGTTGCTGGTGGACGAAAACCCCCCCTTCACCTCACTGTCAACGCGGGCCCTGGGCGACGGGCTGCGCCTGGGGTTGGAAGAAGCGCAGAAGGCAGGCGTCTCGCGTGACCGCATAGACGGGCTATACCTGGATGCTTGTCTGATGGGAATGTTCGAGGTGGGCTACGAAATCCGCGACAGTGTCGATTTCCTGCTGGTCTCGCCCAATGTCAAGTGGGCCGTGTCGGAATATGACCGGCACATTCGCGCCATTGACGGCAAACGCAGCGCCCGCGAGATACTCGAAGCGTGGATGGCAAACGAAGCCAGCGTGCTCCAGGGGAACGCCGCCAGTATGCTCCAGGGGAGCGCGGCCAGCGTGCTCCAGACCATAGACCCGCAGCCCTACACCTACGCTGTGTTGGACCTGAGCCAGTTCGACGCGCTCCGTGAGGCGCTGGACAACCTGGCCGAAGCTCTGATGGCGACCCTACCCGACAGCAGCGACCGTATCCAGGAAGCATTCAACCAGGCCGATTTCTTCGACAGCAACGGAGATGGTAGCATCGGAGCCGACCAGGACACCTACGCGGACCTGTCCAGCCTGGTCAGCGCACTGGCCGGCCAGTTCTCAACCAGCACCGCAGTCCAGAACGCCGTTGGGGGCGTGGAACAGGCGCTCACCCAGGCCGTGGTTGCCAGCGAAACCCGGAGCGGAACCCCCTGGACTGCCCCGGAGGAGACGTGGGCATGGGGGACGTTTAGTGGACTGGGCATCTATGCTCCGTTTGCCGAGAACGAATGGCAGCGGCGCTACTACACCGGGCGACACTTCCAGGCCGCCAATGATGGGCAGTGGGATAATTTGCTGGCAGCCTACTGGAACGAGGACCCACCCCTGGCCCCTGGCAGTGGCCTGCCTCTGGCCCGCCTGGCCCTGCCCGAGGCGGTGGCTCTTCCCGTGGTGGGCATCGTCGCCGAGGCTTCGACCACAACCGAAGGGGACGACACCCCGGCCACCTTCACCATCACGCGTACGGGCGACCTGGACGCCACGCTGGTGGTCAGCTACACCGTGAGCGGCACGGCAGATAGTGGGGACGACTACACCGCGCTGGCAGGCAGCGTGACGATTGCGGCAGGCAGCGACCGCGCCACCCTGACCATCGCCGCGCTGGAGGACACGGAGCAGGAAGGCGACGAAACCGTCATCGTGACCCTGCAAGCCGGCGAAGACTATGACCTGGGGGCGGCAACCAGCGCCACCGTGACCGTTCACGACGGGACTGAGCCAGCAGCAACGCACACAACCTATCTGCCGCTGGTGGTTCGCTAAGCAACGAGTGATGGGTGATGAGTGGCGAGGAATGATAGTAATGACACCTGAACTCATCACTCATCACGGCTCCTGCCCACCGGGGGACTGTGCCGCCAGCAGTTCCCGGTGGGCAGCAACTTTTTCGAGAAAGGAGCGCCGCAGCCATTCACACTCAATCTGCGCGGCCCGCTCCTGGAGCAATGCCCGGGCGGTCTGCAAGATTTCCGGTGCTCGCGCATCCCGGTTTGCCAGGAGCACCTGGGAGCAGGTCAGGTAGACGCGGAATGGCTCGTCGGTGCCTGGGAGCCACGGGTCCCGGGTCAGGCAGGTAAGCACCTCCTCAATATGGTTCCGGGCCAGGGGCAGGTTGCCCTGCGCCAGCGCAACGCGGGCCAACCCGGCCCGCGCTTCCAAAGACTGATTCTCCCTCCCTATCTTGCAGCACAGGGTCAGAGCCGCCGCATACGCCTCCGTTGCCGCGGGCCAATCCCCCAGTGCGGCCAGGATATGCCCCAGATAGAGCCAGGCATTGCCCTGTTCATAGAGATAGCCGCTCTCCTGGGCAACCTGCAACGCCTGCTGGCACGAAGCCAGCGCCTTTTCGTGTGCTCCCTGGTGGTGCGCCAGCAAACCGAGCAGCGCAAACATTCGCCCGACCCCCTGCTGGTCGCCGATGGTCTGCCGGATTTCCAGGGCCCGCCGGTAATACGTCTGGGACCGCCCGTAGTCACCCAGGTAGTGGTAGGTTAGCCCCAACTCATTCAGGGCATCAGCCTCGGTATACTGGTCGCCAATTGCCTCGCAAATACGTACTGCCTGTTCATAATAGTTGATGGCTGCGGAGTAGAAACCCCGCTCGTTCTGCGACGTGCCGAGACTACAGAGCACCACCCCCTCGCCCTGCCGATCCAGAATGGCCCGACAGATGGTGAGGGACTCCGCAAAATACCCGGCTGCCTGTCCGTACTCACCCTGCTCCCGATACGTTTCGGCCAGGTTGTTGAGCACCACCCCTTCCTGGTAGCGGTTGCCCATCTCGCGGTGGATATCAAGCGCGTGCCTGAACAGGGTAAGCGCTGTGGTATCGTCACCCTGGTCATTCACGACGTTGCCCAGATGGTTGAGGGCGCTGGCCTCCCCCTCGCGGTCTTCCAGAGCGCGATACATCTGGAGAGAATGTTCGCCACACGCACGGGACTCCGGGTAGTTGCTCTCATAGTAGGCCACCTTGCCCAGGTGCAGCAGGCTTTCCGCCTCAATGTGGCGCAACCCCGCGCCCCAGGCCAGCGTTTGGGCCTGTTTCAACTGCTGCCGCGCATCGGAGTAGTTCCCTTGCTGCACGAAGGTTTGCGCGACGCGCAGGTAGCCCAGGGTTGCCAGCCGCACCAGCGCCCGCAACCGCAGCATGAGCGCTTGCTGCGCCTGCTCGTCTCGCCGGCCCTGTCCGGTGGGGATGAGCGGCGGCAGCGTATACGTGAAGGCCACCTGACGGGACAGGTCGCGGGTCAGGTCGAGGGCATGTCGGGCAGCAGCAAGCGCCACTTCATAGTCACCGGTCGTGTTGCCATAGCTGGCCCGACGCAGGGCAACTTCGGCCTGCCGCTCCAGGTCGTTCAGCGCGGTCGCCAGAGTTTCCAGGGTGCTGAGGTCCTGAGATTGCGCCTCCCGGTCGCCCTGCCGGTCATAGACCTGTTCGCGGGTGAGCAGCAGGCGGTAGCGTTCGTCACGCGCCTGTTCGCCGGTCAGGTCAAGGGCGCGGGTCAGGTAGTGGACTGCTTCAGCGTTGGCATAGCGGTTGGCAGCCCAGAGGCCGGCCAGGTGCGCGTAGGACCGCTCGTGCTCTGCTTCCTCGGCGCAGTGGTAGTGATGCACCAGCAGTGCGGCGTAGGGAGCGAGCGGCGATGCACTGTCGGGGGGAACCTGAGCCTGAACTGTCTCTGCATCCCCATCGCCATAGGTGCGTTCATACCACCGCGCCACCGTGCGGTGCAATTCGTGCCGCCAGGAGAAGAGCAGCGTTTGGTAGATGACCTCCTGAACCACGATGTGCTTGAAACGGTAGCTCAACTCCGGTCCGTCGTCTTGTGGATGGGCAAAGTCGCGAGCCACCAGGTCGGCAAGATGGTGCTGCAACCTGGGTTCGGTCATGACGGTGCAGGTGTTCAGCACATCATGCAGCAGGGCGTAGCCAAACACCTGCCCGATGACCGCGGCCACGCGAAGGATAATCTGTGCATCGTTGGGCAGGCGGTCGAAGCGAGACAGCACCAACCCGTGAATGTGGGTTGGCAATGCTTTGATGGCTTCGCGCACGTCACCGTGCAGCACGCAACGCCTGCCCGGTTCGTTCTCCGTCGCAGGCTCCATGCTGATGCTGCCCTGCTCTTGCAAAACGTCTATCAACTCTTCCACAAACAGGGGGTTGCCACCGGCATGCTGCTGGATCATCTCGGTCAGGGGTGGGGGCAGGGCGTCCGGCTCCAACCCCAACCGCCTGGTGGCAAGCTCAACGGTGTCGGCAGAGGGTAGGGCATCCAGGTGCAGGGTGCTGGTCTTTTCCATGGCGCGGATGCCTGGAGCGTGGCGGATACCCTCGTGCTGTTCATCCAGCGGGCGGCTGACCAGGAGCAGCACGAGCGGGACATTGGCAAGCAGCAGCAGGGAGCGGGCAATTTCCCCAACCAGTTCCCACGAGAGGCTGTCGAGCCAGTGAGCATCGTCCAGAACGATGACGAGCGGACGTTCGCGTGACCAGGCTCGCAGCAGCGCCAGCAGGAATATCACGAGGCTTTGCTGGCGCAGCATCGGGTCGAGTGAGCGGGTCAGGGGGGTTTCGGGAAAGTGCAGCAGCAGCACATCATTGAGCAAGGGCAGGCGCTCAAGCTGTTCGGGGGCAACGTCCTGTACGACCCGACGGACCTGCTCGTGGCGCTCGGTCGGGTTGGACACGGGGGCGAGGTCGAAGTAGGCAGTGAACACGTCACGCCAGGCGCGGTAGGGGGTGCGCTGCTCAATGCTCTGACCTCTGCCAAGCATGCCCGACAACCCGCGCTGCCGGGCGAGGTGGCGCAGTTCTTCGACCAGGCGCGACTTGCCGATACCGGCCTCGCCTTCTATCATCACGATCTGTCCCCGGCCCTGCTGAAGCCCATCAAGCGCGGCATTGAGATGAGTAACTTCTGCTCGGCGACCAACCAGCGGGGTGAGCGGGGTGAACGGTATTCTCCGCCCGGCGTCGCCGGGCCGGGTGCTGCTCGAACCGTCCGTGCGTTCCGCGACCGGGCGATACATCGGCACCAGGGCGGCTTTTCCCTTGAGGCGCACGGGGGGGAGGGTCTCGAAGCTGAGTTGCTCCTGGGTTTGCTGGTAGGTCGCAACGTCACACAGGGCAGGAATGCCCTGCTCATGGGCCTTCATCATCAGGCGGGCGGCCAGGTTCACGGTATCGCCCATCACCGTGTATTCGCGCCGAATGTCGCTGCCCACCGGTCCCACAAACACCCGTCCCATGGTGATACCAAGCGAAAAGGTGATACTGGTGATACCGGCCTGAGCCAGCGGTTCGGCGCGGGTTTGCTGCTGGAGGTGCAGCGCACAGCGCACCGCCCGCAGGGTATCGTCTTCGTGGGACTGCGGTGGCGCACCGAAGAGCATCAACATGACGGTCCCCTTATCATCCACCGCCACGCGCACGACACTTCCCTCGTAGTGGTGAACGGTCGTTTGCACCACCCGCAGCACCAGGTGCAGGTGGGTAAGCAGAGCGGGAGACTGGTCATCCAGGCCATTGACTTTGAGGAAGAGGACATTCATCGGGCGCAGCACTCCGAGCCAGCGGTGGTGGTCGGACTGGAGGGCCGTTTGTACAGCCAGGGGGAGGTAGCAGCGCAAGATGGGCGCGGCATCGTCCAGGACCGAGGTGTCTATGGGGGGGGCACCACCCCATGGGGAGGCCACCCAGGGAGTGGTGTCGAGCAGGGCGCGGGCTTCCGGGCTGAGCACCACTTCACCACGGGTTGCGGCGTGTTCGGCCTCGGCCACCTGACGGAGTGGGTCCCCGGCGACAACGTACTCCCAGTGGTCGTTGATGCCGCCCAGGTGGAACGTGACGACCTGACCGCCCCCAATTGCCACTTTCATGCTGAGGTGAATCGTTCCGCTGATGGTTTCGAGCGAATGGAAGGCGATCATCGCCTCTTGCATCGTGTGGGCGGCTCGCCACGCCCGATGCACCGCGTCACCCAGGGGCGCATCGTGGGTTGGAAAGAGGACAAACAGGGCGTCGCCGCCGAATTTGACCACCTCGCCCCCCTCGACCGCAAGCAGGTCAATCATGCGGTCGAAGTAGTGGTTCATCACGCGGGTGAGTTCCTCTGCGCCGCGTGACCCATACTGCGCCAGGTGTTCGGTCAATGAGGTGAAACCGGAAACATCGGCAAAGAGGACCGCCGCTTCAAAGCGGGCAGCGGTTGGTTGGGCAGGCGTGTGGGGAGCGGCGCAGACCTGCCGCAGCAGCGGCATCGGGACGTAGGATAGCAGGGTCGTAAACGGGCTTACCAGTGATGTACCTCCACAACCGCACGATGTTCTGTGGTCCGAGTCTCAGGATATCATACCACACGCTGGCTGATATTCTGATATCAGTGGGACCAGAAACAAGTGGGAGGTGAAAGGGCGTTCTGGGGCATTGCCGCAGCAGCGGGGTTACTGCTGCGCCAGCAGGGAGTGCAGAAGAGCTATATTATGCTGTTTGCCGCGGTTGCGCATGGCCCTGGCGGAAGGGGTGAAGTAGCGGTGGGTAGCCAGGAATTGAATCTGTCGCTGGTACCACTCCGGGAGCGATATGGAGGCTCCCAATGCGATCAGTTCGGCCCGCAAATCCAGGCTGCGCTGGAGAAAATCCAGGCGGCCCAGGCTGTCGAGGTCCGCATCAGCTAGAATGCGTTCCAGCAGGGTGCGCGGCGATTGAGGCATTTTTGTTGCCATAATCAGCCCCTCGATGGTGTCAATCTGGGCCGGGCGGTAGCCAAAGCCCGGAAGCGTGGCTCTGGCGATGCCCACTCCGGCGGCTTCGTGGTCATGCACCTGTTCGACAAAGCCGATATCGTGGTAGCAGGCTGCCGTACGCAGGAGCAGCAGCGCTTCCTCATCAAAAATCCCCTCCTGTTGGGCGAGGCGTGCGGCGATGGGCACGACCTCATCGCGGGTGTGGGCCAGCGAGTGGTACACCAATTCCTGGGGGAGTTCGCGTTCGAGCCGGGCCAGGGCATAGGCAATGGCCTGGTTCCTGTCAAAATCAAGGGAGACTGTGTCTGACATCTTTGTTCCGTGTGTTGACCAGATATGCAAATGGTCTTCTCAGTGTAACCTGTGGGGAAGGATTTGTCTGTGAAGTAGTTCACACAACATCCGAATCCGTGGGAATCAGGACGTACGCGGTGGGCGATATAATGGGGCATATCGTCGTAGATATAACAACACGTCTCTGCATGTTTGAGTGATTTTCTCGTCCTTTCCCCGGACTTTGTCGTAGCCCTGGACGGGACCGACAGGGGCAGACAACCACAGACGAAGTGTGCTACAATACGGCCATGGGACATCGCGTGATATCCTCCCGAACACGAGGTCAGATTTCGGCAACGGCGGAGCGGTCGAACCGGCTGCGAACCCGCCAGTTGATGCGGCTCTCGCAACTGGACTGCCTGAAGGGAGTTCCTCCTGAAGAGCTAGAATACCTGGTCGACCTGTGTGTGCTGCGGGTCTTTCTGGCGGGTGAAACGATTATCAGCGAGCGCAAGCCCGAGGAGTTCCTCTTTCTGGTACTGGAGGGGAATGTATGCCTGACGATGCACAACAAAGAGGGCAACCAGGTCTTGCTCGGGGTGCTCGGGCCAGGCGACTGCTGCGGAGAAGGGATGCTCTTTGGCGACTTCTCGGGCCGGGCAGGAGCTTGCGCCGAGACCGATTGTTCGCTGCTGCAACTGCCCACCGTTGAGGTGCGCTCCCTGCTGACCACCTGTCCGCACCTGAGCGAAGCGCTGCGGCGTCCTCACCTTCACCGCCTGGTCGAAGGGACGCTGGCGCACGGACCGCTCTTCAGCCAGGTATTGCCGCTGGAGCGGCTTTCGCTGGCTCCCCTGCTGGAGCCGGTGCATTATTTGCGCAATCGCTGTATCATTCACCAGGGCGACCAGGGACAGGCGCTCTATGTGATTGAGTCTGGGCAGGTGGTGGTAGAACAGGATGGACAGGTCGCGGCGTTTCTGGACGAGGGGGATTTCTTTGGGGAGATTGCGCTGATCAGCCAGCAACCCCACAGCGCCACGGTCCGGACACTGACCCCGACGGACGTGCTCTGTTTGCCATCGAAGAGGTTCTATGAGATTATGGCGCAGCACCCGGACTTCGAAGCCCAGTTACGTTCTCTGGCAGAACTGCGCCGTATGGCCGACCGGGTACGACTGGAGGATGAGGAGCGGAGACAACGGCTGGAGCTGACGCTGGCCCACGGCTTGCGGCGAGGAAGCCGTCTGCTGGTGCGGTCGCCGGGGCTGTGCCCACCCGGATGCCGCCTGTGCGAGGCAGCGTGCGAACTACGCCACGGGTGGTCGCGTCTGCGCCTGAACGGGGTGCTGCTCGGCACACAGGATGTGCCAGATGCGTGCCGCCAGTGTCGCGTAGGGGCGGAGTGCATCGAGGCCTGCCCGGAAGATGCGTTTGAGTGGCGCGGAGGGGGGATGCTGGTCATCACAGAGCGGTGTACCGGGTGCGGGGCGTGCATCCCGGCCTGCCCCTACCAGGCCATTACGCGGGTTCCCCGGGGCGCAAGGCGGCCCAATGGGGTGATAGGCGGTCTCTTGCAGGCGCTCAAGAACCTGCCAGGGGTGCGCAACGACGACGAAGACGAGGGCCACTTCCTGCCCTACACCCACCGCGCCAACAAGTGCGACCTGTGTGCCGGGTATGAGGATATGGCCTGTCTGAGTGCGTGCCCGACCGACTCGCTGCACTTCATTCCGTCGGAGGAGGTGGTCCCGCTCTGATGTCAGCGATGAGCCGTTCGAGACAGGCGAGACAGGGTTGAGGGAGAATATGCCATTCCTTGAGACAGAACAGGGAGAGGTTTTTTTTGCGCAGCGCGGCGAGGGAGAGCCAGCGCTCTTTTTTGTGCATGGGGCCGGGGGCACCCACCAGCACTGGGGGTTGCAGCTTCGGGCGTTTCTGGAAGACGCGGGGCGCGTGGCTATCTTCGACCTGCCCGGCCACGGGCGCTCCCCTGGGCCGGGGCGGGGCAGCGTGGCCAACTATAGCAGTGTGCTGCTGGCGCTCCTCGATGCGCTGAAGGTGGAACGGGCAGTGCTGGCCGGCCACTCGATGGGGGGGGCTATTGCGCTCTGGACCGCGCTCACGGCTCCGCTGCGCGTAGTGGGTCTGGTGCTGGTGGGCACGGGGGCACGGCTGCCGGTGCTGCCTGCTCTGTTCGATTGTCTGGAGCGGGGGGACGTTGCAGCGGCGGCAAAGGAGATTGTCCAGCGGGCCTATGGCAGCAAGGCTCCCCCCGGACTGCGCGAGGTGGGAGAGGCAGCGTTTCAGCAGAACGACCCGAAGGTGTTCTATGAAGATTTGCTGGCCTGCTCGACCTACGACGTGATGACGCGCCTCGAAGACATCACCTGCCCCACCCTGATTATCTGCGGGGATGAGGATGGTATCACCCCTCCCCGGTTTAGCCGCTACCTGCACGAACACATTGCCACCTCAGAACTGGTGGTCATCCAC